>JAGQOY010000239.1 GCA_020427005.1 Planctomycetales bacterium | reverse complement strand
CGATACCGGGAAGGCACCCTCGACCTCTTCTACGAGTAGCTGATGTTGCCTCCCACCTGCCGCTGCTGTGCGCTTACACAATTTGCAATCGGGTGAAATCGTGTCTGGTAGCGATGGAGTCAAAGAACTCAATCTCTATCCGCAAGGTACTGGCTCACCAGGTAACCGCGGCACGGTGGATATTGGTGGCGCTAACAACAGTACTAACGATATTGCTAGACAGATTGTTTACGGAATATCAGCTGAGGATCTCGCTGACCTAGGGAAAGAACTAAAGCTAGAATCCGGTGGTCTAACCCTAAATGGTGACACGGGGATTAGCGCGGGTGTTAAGGATGAGTTGGCCTCAATCATTGGTCAAAAAAGAATCATCCCCGTTTTCTCCACTGTACAAGGTAATGGTAACAATGCTCAGTACACGATCGTCAAATGGGTAGGTGTACGAATCATCGATGTCAAGTTGACAGGTAAACTAGCCGACAAGAAGCTGATCGTTCAACCTTGCCCCGTAATCGCTACCTACGGAGAAGTTGCTACCGAGGGCGAAGAATGGAGCGAGTTTGTGCTCTCACCTGCTGTGCTCACCAACTAATTTACGATTGAATACTTTGCAGGAAATACTAGTCATGTCTTCCAAACGATTAGCTAAACGAATCCCAAGTCGTGGCCAAAAAGGTTCGCGCGTTGGAGCTGCGGTCGTCGAGTTCGCGTTTGTGGCACCCATCATGATATTACTAACAATGGGAATGATGGAAGTTGGACGAATGGTCATGGTCAAACAAATGTTGATCCATGCCAGCCGCGAAGGAGCTCGTGCGGCAGCCCTGCCTGGTGCGACCAGCTTGGGCGTCCAAGCCAAAATAAACGAAGAACTTGAAAGTCTGATGCTCAATGATGTTCAGATAACCATGAAAGTAAATGGAGAAACCCAGGATTTGGAAAGTGCTTCCAAAGGAGACACGGTTAGCATTGGTTTAGCTGTCCCAGCCGCCTCGGTCAGTTGGGTGCCACAACCCGTTTTCGCTCTAAATCAATCTCTCTCTGCCGAAACCACGATGCGAAAAGAAAGCCTGTAACGCCCATGTGCCTCCGCTTGCCCGGAATCCGACGCCGGAGAGTACCTAGGTACACTTCGGCGTCGGAGCACTTTACAGGGACAAGTGAAATGGCCTGACAAAATATTCAACGTAAGTATATGTTGATGAAATCTCTCGGTATCGCATATTCTATGCGAACACTCCTAGTACTCAGCATGTCTATTTAGTTGGTTTGTTCCGCTTGCGATGCCAACCTATCTGGATTCACCCAAATGCATTGCGTCAGATCGCTTAAACGGCATTGGAACTTCGATCGTCACAAGGGCCTAGCTGAGTTCGGGTTGATGAGTTGACGAAGTCCTCAGATAGACTTCTAAGCCAAGATTCAAAGTTCTTCCCGAGAGTTGTATAGGCCAATGATTTACGTGTTGACTCGGCCGTTCACTTAATGCTGTAAAAATCGCAGATGCCAGCCAAAGGAAAATGGGGTAGCCTCAACAATTTAGCTAAACAAGTAATAGGCTACAGCTATTAGGGGAAGCCGTCCTGGAAGCAACTTAAAAGGAACCAACTTAGCTCGGCTCGTCAAAACGAAGTCTTTTAGTTAATCTATGAGTCGGCAAGCGTAGCGAATATCCAAGTAGCAAACATCAAAACAGTTAGGCCAAAGTGTTTCAAAGAACAAACTATGAGTCACATTGAAATCTATATCAACGGCGATTTCTTTCCCAAGGCCGAAGCGAAAATTAGCGTTTACGATCATGGCTTGCTTTATGGTGACGGTGTATTTGAAGGCATGCGCAGCTACAGTGGCCATGTATTTCGCTTGCGCGAGCATTTGATTCGTTTATACGAGTCGGCCCGAGCTATCATGTTGAATATTCCAATGGAGCTAGACGAGCTGTCCGCTGCCGTCAATGCAACTTTGAAACGCAATGGGCTGTTGGATGCGTACATTCGCCTGGTAGTTACTCGCGGGGCTGGCTCATTGGGACTTGATCCAGCAAGAACGGCCAATCCTCAGGTTATTATCATTGCCGATCATATTCAGCTTTATCCGCCAGAATTATATGAGCAAGGATTGGAGCTGGTTACAGCTTCGACCATTCGGAATCATCCCGCCGCTCTCAATCCCCGGATTAAGTCCCTCAACTATCTAAACAACATCATGGCTAAAATTGAGGGAAAGCTTGCAGGTTGTAACGAAGCATTGATGCTTAATCAGCGTGGAGAGGTGGCTGAGTGTACGGCGGATAACATATTTATAGTAAAACGAGGTGCACTGCTGACCCCTCCAGCAGACGCAGGTATTCTGGAAGGGATTACGCGTAAAGCGATCATGGATTTGGCACATGAGGCTGGTATTGCAGTACGGGAGATGGTTCTAACTCGTCACGATATCTTTGTGGCAGATGAGTGTTTCCTTACCGGCAGTGCAGTTGAAGTAATACCGGTGATAAAACTAGATAGCCGACCCATTGGTGACGGCAATGTTGGTCAAATCACAAAGAAGCTGTCAGAACTTTTTCATTGCCTAGTTCGCACTTCCTAAATGGTTGCGAGCATTACATTTGGTTTGCTTTGCCGATAGATCGCAACTGGGTAAGTACATTCGATTGTTCTGAGCCTTCGGTGAGTAGCGGTTTGTTGGCTAGTTCTCGAATGTGGGCTCTTTGAACTGTTAGACACATTTCAAGCAGGTCTTGGAGCATAGGCAGAGCTTCATCCCAGCTTCCATCGCGGCTTTCCGTGATCGCCTTCTGAATGCCTGCCGTTATGTTGTTAAGTATTGGCAAATCGAACTGCAAACCAACTTCTCCGAGTTGTTTGAGCGAATCTCTAAGAGAACTTTCGTCATGAGACTCAAACGAAGCCAGGGTCCGTTCCGTTAAGTGCCCAACAGCTATTGCCTGCTTCTCATCAATCGATTCTTCGAACAAGCGGCTGTCAGGTCGCCACCCGATTTGCAAATGTACGAATCGGTCCACCAGTTCTGGGTCAAATTGGCTGCCAGCGCAGCGACGAAGTTCTGCGAAAGCTTCCTCCGGTGGTCTGCCCGGGCGGTATACTCGATCCGAGACCATGGCATCGTAGGCATCTACAATGCAGACAATCCTTGCACCAAGGGGAATATCCTCTCCAATGGGTCCACCCTCTGGAGTGTTGGTACCATCAAATCGGTAGTGATGGAATCGAATGATTTCAGACAATAACTTCGAATTCAAGGATGCCTCAACAATTTCGACTCCGATTCGAGCATGCGTTTCCATGATTTTCCATTCCTCTTTATCAAGCCGACCTGGCTTAAGAAGAATCGAATCGGGCACTCCAATCTTACCGATATCGTGTAGAAGGGCAGCTACTTCTAACACGTACAATTCGCTGACCGACATCAGGCCGCGACCAAGCGATACGCTGAGTTCTGCAACCCGTTGGCTATGAAGTGCAGTATCGGCGTCACGATACGCCAGGGCCGCATGCAAGGATGCGACAGCATGATAGGACACATTGCTCGTGGCGGCCTTTGGAATGGATGCAGGCTTTTTCTTGGCATTGCCTTCGGACTGCCCTTTTTCCAAGTCGGGACTCCAGCATCGAATTGCGTTCCGCCCCCCATGCTTGGCTGCATATAAGGCAGCGTCGGCCTGTTCCAAAACGGCTTGGAAGGAGACGGCTCCCATTTCGGTTCCCGAACATCCCAAGCTGGCCGTAACGTGGTACGGACTGATTAGCTCTGTTTCAATGGCGCTTCGTACGCTTTCTCCGACCTGCATGGCGTCCGTTACTGGCATTCCGGTAAGTATTACGCAGAATTCCTCCCCCCCATAACGGCCGACGGTGCCCACAGATCCAACTGCTTCTCGGATAGTTCTGGCCACATCACGCAACACTTGGTCACCCACCGCATGTCCATGAGTGTCATTGAGTTTCTTGAAGTGGTCAACGTCGAACATGATGCAGTTAAGATTCTGTCCGTCAGTTTGAAACTCAGTCCAGCTGCGTTCTAGAATCTCAAACAAAGCCCTACGATTGATACAGCCTGTAAGCACGTCCTTGTTAGCAAGATCTTGAAGTTTGAGGTTTTGCTGATGGATTTGCTCTCGAGATTGTTCCAGGTCCTTGAGCGCAAGCATCAAAGATTGTTTTTGCTGTTCAAGGGCCGTGACATCTTCGAAGCTCACAAGTGTGCCGGCAATTTCGTCTTTGCCATCGAAGATTGGAGTTGCATTGGCCACGAAAAAACGCGTTTCATTTTCCGTCTTCAGGAATAATGTCACGCCCGAAACTTGCTGTTTACATCGGATGGCACTCTTCCAAGGCATTTCCTCGCTGTCGCTTGCAAAAGGAATATTGCCTAAGTTTCGTCCGAGTAACTCATCCGGATGTGTATGTGTGCTCTGTTGAAAGGCTGAATTGCTCATGAGCACCCGTTCTTGACCATCCAAGATCACAACACCACCGGCGATCGTATCAAGCGTATTCCGAACGCGGCGAGGTACTGCTTTGCTTGAGTCCAAGACGGATAATGTTCGACGCAACAACAATCCAAATGTTAGTCCGTTAATCAACAGAATCACGCCGAAAGCACGGAGCAAGTAGGCAGTTTGTAAAGTTTCAGTTCGCTCTGAGAATAGAGTTTGTATGGTGCCCCATACACGACCTGCGCGCACGATCGGGGTCTCAACAAAGGCTGACGACTGATCGTAGTTTCGTTTCCAAAGGTCGGGATTTGCTCCTGATTCAAAAATAACCAACCCATCAAATCGAACCAAACGCACACCTTCGATGGCAGGCGAAGATCGGTGATATTGATCTAACCATTGTTCGACGACCCGGTAATTGTTCTCTCTGACAAGTACCGAGCAACCCAGCGCTACCTGTTCACACAAGCGGGCACGGTATTGTCCAAGTTGATCCAGTGATTCTCCACTGCGATGATACGCAATTACTACCAACGGGGCTGAAGAAAGCAGCGCCAGGATGATAGTTAGTTTGTGTGTAGTACTTAGACGAGGCAACACCGAATTTACCCAGGGGCTGACGACGAAAGAGTCTTCGACCGGTAATCTGCAATCTGCAGATCATTGTTTTCAAGTCGGATTTTGGGACGTAGAATTGTGGCTCAAGTTAAGCTGCGGAGCTTGACATTCAGCCACTCAATGCCCTCCGGTAGTGCTGTTTGCGTCACGATTGAATGGAATATGCCGATAGACGCGGTCGTGAGGCCAGTCCGTATTGAGGCCAGTTCTTTGGGTAAAGCAAGGAAACTGAGGATCTTGCCAAGAGGGAGCCCAATCTTGCTTAGCGCGAAATCTAATTCGGCCCCAGGAGATATTCGCGGCGCGGAGAGCTTTCTAATATTTCTCCTCCATCACCGCTTGTTTCAAGTCAATAGGTCAGGAAATCGATCGCAATTAAACTTCCATTACATCGGCTTCTCGAGCCTTGGCTAGGTCAGTTGCCTCAGCCTCATATTTCTTGGTCAACTCTTGGATATCTTCTTTTAGTTTATCCCGATCGTCTTCGCCGATTTCCTTGTCTTTTTCAGCTGTTTCAATAAGCTTATTGGCGTCCCTTCGGATGCTGCGGATGGCAATCTTGGCTTCTTCGGCTAACTCTTTGATGCGAGCCACCATCCTCTTGCGGACTTCCGTGCTAAGAGGAGGAATATTGATCCGAATGATCTTTCCATCGTTTTGCGGGTTCAGTCCTAGATCGCTAGAAACGATGGCCTTTTCAATATCTTTGATAGTACTTGCATCGTAAGGGCGGATTACCAGTTGGTTTGGTTCAGGTGCGCCGATGGAGGCCAGCTGTTTCAACGGACTCTGAGAACCGTAAACTTCGACTCGCACTGAATCTACCAAACCAGGAGTAGCTCGACCGGTCCGAATGCCGCTCAGGGAGTTTTTTAATACGGAAATCGCTTTCTCCATTCGCTCTTCCGCATCCAATAACACTTCGTCGATACTCATGCTTTCACCTATCCTAGAAGTAAGAGAAGTCCTTGTCGTACCCAGCTCTACGTGCGTTTCCAGTCGTTCCGCAGCATGCTAAGACTGGTCCTGCTCGGTAAGTATAGCTTGAAATAATTCAGATCGGGGGCAACTGCAAATGCGGTTTTCGGGCACGTTATAAGTTCGTTTAATATTAGGCTAATCTCAGATTTGGCGGAGCCTTGCATGTACAGGCAAAGCTTCAGAAATCTTGCTTAGCCGAATGTGGGCAATTCTCACGCCTTATTTCATGTACTAGTACATTCACTAATACGAGTACCTACTTTCTGTCCGGAAACAGCCTTAACAATATTGCCGTCCTTTTTAAAGTTGAATACCAGGACCGGCATCTTGTGCTCGCGACATTGCGTAATAGCTGTGCCATCCATCACTCGCAGATTCTGGCTAATGACGGTGTCGTAGTTGAGATCCCGATAGAGTATTGCATGGGGGTTCTTTTCGGGGTCGTCGCTATAAACTCCATCTACTCTCGTTGCCTTGAGCACGATATCCGCACCCAATTCCAGAGCTCGCTGGGTGGCAGCTGTGTCGGTCGTAACAAACGGACTCCCTGTACCCGCAGCAAGAACAACAATTCTTTCCTTTTCCATGTGTCGAATTGCTCGGCGTCGAATGAAGGGTTCACAGACGCCGTCCATTCTTATGGCACTCATCACCCGTGTTTGGCAACCGATTTCTTCCAATCCAGCTTGTAGCGCCAACGCGTTAATAACAGTGGCCAGCATTCCCATGTAGTGGGCAGTGGCTTCTTCAATATTTGAACCGCTCGAACTCTTAAACTGTCCGCCTCGTAGGATGTTGCCTCCCCCAACAACGACTCCAATTTGGCAACCTAAGTCGTGAGCTTGCTTGATTTGGCGGGCAATCACCGCCACTTCTTCCATGCTGATTCCACGTTGACCTGCATGAGAAAGACTTTCACCGGAGAGTTTAAGAATAACTCGTTTGTACCGTGGGGAGCCACCTGCAGATTCCGTAGACGACATATGTACTTCCATTTCCAAAAGTGTGTGCGAGCCACGAAAAAATTAACTTGGGTGCTTCGCTATCGTAGTATCAATGATCATGACGTTTCGGTTGGCATGAAGTAACAGACAATTCTTGAACAAAAATGCCAGGGGAATCCCCTGGCAAGAAAATTCGGGAGCTTAACTCTCTCATCTATCCAACAGCGACTCGTCTGAAGCAAACGATTTCTGCACCCTCGGCAAAGCCTTTGACTGCAGCATCCACGGTTTTAGAGTCATCTAACGCGAAGAACTGATTGAGCAAACAACGTTCCTGATCGAGCAATGTATTGTCGGCCACAAATCGCTCCATTTTACCGGGAAGGATGCGATCCCAAATCTTTTCGGGTTTGCCTTCAGCTTTAAGCTCTTCTTTAATCTTGGCTTCTGTTGCAGCGATCACGTCGGGTGTCAGCTGCATCCTGGAAACGTACTGAGGAACCGTCAACAGAGGTTTGCCCAAACGCTCACGATCTTCATTCTCCACTCGAATTTGACTTTGCTTGGCCTCAGTTTCTTTGGCCACCAAATCGGCATCGAACTCCGTGTAGTTGAGAATCGAGGGATTCATCGCGGCTACGTGCATGGCTACGCTTCTGAAAAACTGACTTGCGTCCGCCTTGCCACCATCCTTGTAGCAAACGATCACTCCAATTTTTGCACCTGCATGGATGTAGGATGCCAAGTTGTCTCCCTCAACACGATAGAAACTGGAGACTTCGATTTTCTCGCCAATCTTACCTGTGTTCTCTACAAGCTTGTCTGCGACGGAAACTCCATCGGCCATTGCCAAATTGGCGACTTCCTCTGCCGTTTGGGCGCCTGCATCTAAGGCAAGCTTGGCAATTTGATTGGCGAGCTCAACAAATCCTTCGTTCTTGGCCACGAAATCGGTCTCGCAGCTTAGGGCCATCAAAACTCCTACTTTGCCAGAAGCGTCGATGCAAGTCACGACCACGCCTTCTTTGGCGTCACGATCGGCTCGCTTAGCCGCTACTTTTTGTCCCTTCTTGCGAAGATAGTCGAGTGCTCCCTCGTAATCGCCATTTGATTCCTGCAGAGCTTTCTTACAGTCCATCAAACCAGCTCCAGTAGCTTTTCGAAGCTCAGCTACCGCACTTGCTGAAACAGACATTCTTAATTCACCTTGTTTCAAAATTTCAGAAAATGATGTTGGGCTACCTGCGGCGATGCCGGTAATCCCAGTTTCTCGTCAGAGGGCTGTGGGCCAATGCTTATTTGATAACCTCATCGAGCCTGAAATCACGGAGTGTCTTCAAGCCGAGTTTTCAGAGATTTCTTTTGAAAAAGCAGAACGGCGTGTCATTCAAAAACAGGACTCGCCGTCTGACTTGAACTCCGAATCGTGATCTCGTTAAACCGAGGCTACAGCTTCAGAGGCAGCCTCTTCCTGGGCCCTCTTTTGCAGCTCTGGGTTCTGAGCTTTGCCAGCGTTAACAGCGTCGGCTAATTGGGAAAGGATGAGTTCAATTGAACGAATTCCGTCGTCATTGCCAGGTATTGGTAGGTCAACGGACTCGGGGTCTGAATCCGTATCGATTAACGCTAACGTTGTAATTCCAAGACGCTTGGCCTCTCGAACTGCATTGCGTTCCTTGCTCGGATCAACAATCACCAGGCACTCTGGCAGGCGATTCATGGATCGTAAACCATTTAGGTTTCGATAGATCTTGCGGTATTCTCGATTCAACGCGGACTGCATTTTCTTGGAATACGTATTGATCTCCTCCGAGTTCATTATCCGCTCAAGCTCTTCCAAGCGTCCCAATCGGCTGCGAATGGTGCGAAAATTAGTTAAGGCTCCTCCCAACCAACGTTCGGATACAAAGGGCATGCCACATCGTTCCGCTTGCTCTTGTACCGTCTCAGTGGCCTGTCGTTTGGTGCCCACGAAAAGCACCAAGCTTCCTCCTGCTGCCACTTGATTCAAGTACTTTTTGGCCCGTAGCAAACCGCGCAGAGTTTCGCGGATGTCCAGAATGTGAATTGAGTTCTTGCGGCCGTAAATATACGGCGCCATTTTCGGATTCCACCTACTCACACGGTGGCCAAAATGGACTCCAGCTTCAATTAATTTCTTTACAAAATCGCTTTCCATCAAAACAATCCTTTCCTAGCTTCACCATGCTCGGGGTCGTCCTGGGACCCTGAAACACAGGTGTTTTTGCAAAAAAAACACCTTCGGTGCTAAATTAGCTAGCAATCTAGGGTTTTTAAGCATCGCAAAAGACCACTAGGACCTTTGCGGCTGCCACAAAATAGAGATTCGCCCACAGTGGGAAATCTACCGGAAGCCTAAAAAGATACTTAGCTAAGGGATATTTCGTCAACCGCTAAAAGCAGCTTGAACAAGCTCGCAAGCGGCCTTCTGCAACCGGGAGTCGAAGAACCAGTCCTAAAGTAGCAAATGGATCTTTCGGGGGGGGTGGCTAGGCCAGCCCTAATTAGTGTCGTGAATCTGAGGCCAGGGCTAACATTGCACCAATAATCAGCGATTGTGAATGAGCTAGTGTTTTCTCAAAACGCAGAACTCAGAAACAT
>JAGQOY010000023.1:41186-54416 GCA_020427005.1 Planctomycetales bacterium | reverse complement strand
CCATTGTGATTCTTGAAAATTCAATGGCGGCCAATCCCAAAAGGATCAACAATGGAAGTACCAACGAAAACTCGACAGTTGCCGACCCCGTTCGTCGAACAGAACAGTGTCTTGAGTGTGTTATGGGAATAATTAACATGAAGAAATCTCGACGAGACCAGTGGAGGGCTATTATTTCGTGAGGAGAGTAGGCAATGTTTTGGCAATTTCCAGGAAAGCCGCATTCAGGTCGGCCGCAGTTACCGCGTGAAAATGCTTTCCGCCGCCAATTTCCGCCACTCTCTCCATTCGTGATTGATCTGCTTCGTTGGCAAAAGTAATCGTGAAGATCATTGCTCCATCGTCAGCTACTGAGTTCGCAGCGCTAGTGGGACTAGTTCCAATGTTGTGAATCCCGTCAGTCATGACGATGATGACTTTTACTGCACCGCTTCTTGCGCCAGTACCGAACGATAACGCTGCCGCACCTTCGATAATTCCGCCACCGATATTAGTGCCTCCGGCACAGAATCCATCGGTGTAAGGCTGTAAGCAGGCGAGCAAAGAAGCATAGTCCTCAGTGAGATCGTGATCGGTAACTGCGGAATCAGAATAAGTTGAAATTGCAACTCGCTCACTAGTCGGAGAAGAAGCCACTTCGTTTAAGAACAACTGAACGGCTACGACAAGGTCTCTCCAACGACTGTCAGGAGGAGCGGGATCGCAGAATTCCCAATCCAATGGGGCAGAATATGGATTGGGTGGATAGACTGCGGCCTCGCTGGCTGCATAGGCCATTGAACCTGACCGATCTAAGACTAGGGCTACGTCAACATCGACCATTGTCGAGATCGAAGATTGCATCGTTTCGAAACTGTTCGTTCCGAGGATATTTGGCATTAACAATGCAATTGGCCCGTCTGGAGCCGAACTGCTTCGTCTCCCTTGAACCTGAATAGAGTTTGCGCTACCGATCGCGCCAGCAACGAAATTATATCGTCCGGTACCGCTTCGGGCAGAATTACCAAAAACAAAATCGGAGTCGCTCAGCGTTAATCCGTTGCCAGCAACCTGATTGAATTCGGCAAACTGTTTGCCTGTTGACTTGGCCTGGACAGCATCACGCGTCAATGTGTACTTTCGACCAGCTGCGCGCGCAGCAGCATCCGCTGCTACAATCAACTCTGTACGGTTAAGTTCCATGCAGGCTAGGTTTATTGCGAAGGCGGCCAGTACGATCGTAACTGGTAGTAGCACAACCATTAATACAATGATGGCTCCATGTCGCTTTGTAGTCCGTACACGCTGTGTCGTCATATTCTTTGTTGGTTCTATCTTATGATGGACTCATGATTGACTAGGTTTCCTTCATCATGACGACTTTGGTCGTCATGACTCTGCCTTGTTGCAACCAAGACAAAAACAGACTGTTGCTTTCACAGGGTGCGGAGACTTCCACGGTGATAGCTGTTCCAGTGGGCTGTGAATGAAAATCAGTAGGAGTAACGCTAATGGTGGCGCCATTTACTCCGCGAGCATCGAAAATGCTGTTGCAGCAGGCAAGAACATTTTCTTCCTCGGAGGTTGGAACGAGTGCAACGCGTGCTCCCTCGTAAGCGCTGATCTTCAACGTTTGCTTTAAATAGATCATGGAGATCGTTTCTATAGTCGCCAAAACGATCAAGATAAAGACAGGTGCGGTAACGGTGAACTCAACTAGCGCAGCACCTCGGCGAGTTTTTTTCGATGGGAGTTTGCACGATCGCATGTTTATGAGCTTATTCGTCGACTTAAGAAAAAATGTACGTGCACGGTCTCGTGTACAGCCACTCAAAAGCAAGTTGCAGTCAGCTCAAGTCGGCGGCGAGGAATTGTCCCTAAGCTCAATGCACCAAAGGTTGGTAAACCAGAATGGTGCGTTTGCGCTTCGAATTGGCCAACGACTGCATGCAACTCTAAGTTATAGAAATGAAGGGATACGTCGAATGTAGGTAAGGTCTGGCATCGATTCTGCTTGCAGAAGAAGCTTTTGGGCACGTTTTTCTGGTTTTGAGGCCTACAGCCGCAATTTTCTGATGAGAACATCGTTTTCGGTGCTGAAGCAGTTGTGGAAAGTACTTAAATGACAGCATCAAGGTGCTCCGTGCTTCTACCGCAATTTTTCAGGGATGACATGCCGAAAGGAAGGCGTTTGGCTTGCCAAAGAGCTTGATTTCTTAGAGTTCCTGTTGCAGAGAATGTGAGAATTGATGTTATGTGGATTTCTGTTGAATCGAATGCGCCAGTTTTATTGTTCAATTCGGAAAACTAGTTAAATGTCCCCTGTTTACAAGTTGCTCATGCAATACTTGCAACCTAGGTTATTTACGAGTCGCAAGGAAAAACCACTCTCTCCCTGAGTCCCAAAGACATGTCACAACAGAATTTGAATACCGACCTTAAAGCCATACTCGAAACAGCCCAACTACCTGCTTTGCCACAGACGGCCATAAGATTGATTGAACTCTCGCAGGACGCAAGCAATGGCCCGGCACAGTTCGCGCGGCCTATAGAGGCAGATGCGGGGTTGATGGGACAAGTATTGCGTTTTGTGAATTCGAGCTACTTCGGATTCAGCCGCGAGGTATCGAGTGTTCAGCAGGCGCTCGCACTTGTAGGAGTTAGAACCATCAAGAACTTTGCACTTTGGAGTGCAGTTTTCAGCTTGGTCCCTGACCCAAAATTCGGTCCATTCGATTTAAAGAAACTTTGGCAGGATTCTTTGAGACGAGCCGTTTTCGCTCGGATTTTGGGGCGTTCGATACGACTACACAACGCAGAAGATTTGTTTGCGGCTGCGCTTTTGCAGGACATGGCGATCCCACTTTTGCTTAAAGAAATGCCTTCGCAGTACGAGGAACTTATTCAACGACGATCCACAGAAGGTATGCGACTATCCAGTCTTGAACGAGAACTTTTTGGATGGGACCATGCCGAAGCTGCGGCCGCACTAGTTCGCAATTGGCGATTACCGGAGGAATTTGCTAAGCTCATTGAGCACCACCCCAGCTTTGATGATCTCATGGGTCGACAACCACCGCAATTGGATGCGGCCTGCGTTGCACTAGCATCACTCTTGCCGGCTTGTCAGGATGATCGCTGGACAGAACGCGAGGAATTTACGACAGGACTTAAGCGGATTGCAAACGCCTCCTATGATTCGATTCCGAAAATCTTGGAAGAAGCGGATAAGGCGTTCGAAGAATTTGCGCCTATCATGAAATTGCCAGTTCCAGAAAAAACTCTAATCAAATGGTTCCAAGAAGAACACTCAGAAGTCTAACTTGTTTTTCTCTTGAGACCTCAACAAAGGCTGCATCTACGATGTAGCCTTTGTTCATTTGTATCAATTCAGCCTTTCAAAGATTGTGTTGCCCAACGAAGTGGAAAGTCCCCTTGTGTGCGAGATGGCCGGGAATTACGCGACGGCAAATGTCGCGTGTAAGGGCTGGACTGGGAAAAGAGTCAGAACATGCTTTTGAACTAACACCGGCTTGAATATCTGTGGTGAGGATTGGGCAAGCACCTCGATGCGTAATTCTTGCGGCGAGGATATAATGGATTCTTCCATCCTCGGTCCCATGCTCTCGAAGTTCGCAAAGCCAGCATGATATTAGTAATCGACAACTACGACTCTTTCACCTACAACCTCGTGCAACGACTTGGAGAGATTGATCCTTCGATCGATATTGAGGTAGTGCGCAACGACAAACTTGATATCGACGGCATTCGCAAGTTGCAGCCAGAGAAGATCCTGATTTCCCCTGGACCTTGCTCGCCATCTGAGGCCGGAATCAGCCTAGAAATAGTAAGAGAATTGGCGGGCGAGATTCCATTACTTGGCGTTTGTCTGGGACACCAATCTATTGGACAGGCGTTTGGAGGAAAAATTGTCCGCGCCTCTCAGTTGATGCACGGAAAAACGGACCGAATATACCACGACAATCGTGGATTCTTTAGAGATCTTCCCAATCCATTCGTTGCTACTCGATACCATTCCCTGGTAATTGATCCCCCAAGCTTGCCGGCCGAATTGGAGATGAGCGCATGGGTCGATGATGAGGATGGGAGTCGACAGATAATGGGGATTCGGCATAAAAAGCTACCAGTCGAAGGATGGCAATTTCATCCTGAGAGCTTTTTGACGGAACCTGGAAAAGAACTACTGGCTAGATTCCTAAGTTGGAATTCTAACTGCTCATCAGTCTCACCGGTCCTGCAGTAGAAATTGCTATACAGTTGGTCAAGATTACAGCCGGCAGCTAACGGACCATTCCCTAAGCGGAATCTGCTGCAATTGGTCAATAGAGTCCCAAAGTAATAAAGGTTGCGGTTTACATGCTTTGTGTAACGATTGGTCGCGGGCGACACCAGCACATGATAGCTGAGTACCAGCACTTGGCGGATCTCGGTGCCGATATTGTGGAGTTGAGATTGGACTACTTGCGCCGCCACATTGATTTGCATCGGTTGCTTGCAAATCGACCGTGCCCGGTCATTATTACTTGCCGCCGCCGCGAAGACGGAGGACGATGGGAGAAATCGGAATCGGAGAGACTGACTATATTAAGAGCTGCTATCGCGTCGGGCGTTGATTATGTTGATTTGGAAGAAGATATTGCGGCTGCGATTCCACGGTACGGGTCGACAAAGCGCATCGTGAGCCTGCATAACTTTGAATTTACGCCGGAGAACTTGGAAGAGATCCAATTGCGATTGGCCACACTGGACGCTGATATTGTAAAAATCGCGACTCTCGCCAATTCATTTACTGATTGCATTCGCATGCTGCGACTGGTGGATTCTTCGACAGTTCCCACCATTGGTCTTTGCATGGGTGAAATGGGAATGATCACGCGAATTTTGGCGTTACGCTATGGTGCTCCGTTTACGTATACAACCCTTACGACTGAACGCAAGATTGCACCTGGTCAAATTACTTTTGATATGATGCGAAACGTGTATCGGGGACACGAAATCAATGATTCAACAAAATTCTTTGGCGTGGTTGCAGATCCCGTTGCTCATTCAATGAGCCCATTAATCCACAATCGAGCCTTCCAGCATCATGGACTGAATTACAGCTACTTACCCTTCCGAATCACAGCCGAAGAATTACCGTTGTTTGTTCAGTGGTGTCGTGAATTTGGAATAGGTGGTTTGAGTGTGACTATTCCACACAAAGAAGCAATGTTGCAACTGGTCGATGAAGCCGAATCGGCGGCCAGAAACATTGGGGCTCTGAACACCGTGGCATTCACTGGAGGCAACGCTGCTGGCTTCAATACAGATTATCGAGCTGCAATGGATTGTCTAACAGCGGCGGTCACTGCTCAAGATCCAGATAATGACGACCCGTTCCGAGGACGTGGAGCATTGATTCTGGGTGCCGGTGGTGTGGCTCGTGCGATTGCATATGGCTTGCGGCAGCGTGGTGCCTTGGTCGCCATTTCCAGTCGCACACTTGAGCGGGCTGAAAATTTGGCGAGGCAGGTTGGTGGTAGGGCCTTGCCATGGAACGCACGCTACGATATTCGGCCTGGAATCATTGTCAATTGTTCACCCATAGGAATGCACCCCAACATAGATAGCTCTCCCTACGATAAAGATCGGTTGGTTAATCCAGCGACTATCGTATTTGATACCGTTTATAACCCCGAACAGACGTTGCTTGTGAAAGAGGCGAGAGCAGCAGGATGTTTTGTAATCAACGGTTTGGATATGTTCGTTCGGCAAGCGGCCTATCAATATAAATTATTCACGGGAATTGAAGCACCGACTGATTTGATGCGTGAAACAGTCAAGAAGATTACGTCACCGGTAAACTTCTGACCAATTATTCTGATATTTCAGTCTCAGATTTTTGCCGTTCCAGTCTCTAAGAAATTATTCCAAGGAAGGCAGTCCTGCAAGTTACGATTTTAAAACAGCTTGTCGCGAGTCACTTGGGCTCGCGCAGAAGGCGAGAATAGGCTATCATTTCGCCAATTAGGTATGCAGTAATCGAATAGGTTGGTAGGAATTCATGCGATCACTTGGCACTATTAAGGGACGAAAGCACGCAGAGACCTTCGTAGCTCATTTATTGACGATTGGCATCTCAACTCAAATTGAAGAATTGGCCAACCAGCCGCAATATTGGGAATTGTGGGTGCGCGACGAAGATCGCCTGGATGAAGCTAAGCTCGAATTCGATAGTTTTTTGGCTTCGCCATTTGACGCAAAATATGAGGGATCGCTAGGTCGAGCGCAGGAAATATTGGAGGAAAAACGCAGGATCCGTGAGAAGGCCGCTGCGAATCTGCGTAGAGTTCACCCAACGCAAAAGCTATCGCTAGCACAAGGAAAGATTCCTCCTCTTACGCTTACACTACTTGTACTATCCATAGGGATATTTCTGTTCAGCTCATTTCCAGCCAGTCGATTGGGGAGGCAAATCATTGGGCAATTGAGTTTCGTTACAGAGCAGGACTATAAGGATGGGCAGGACGATCCTTCGGCCAGTTTGAGGAAAGGAGAGGTCTGGCGAACTATTACACCAATTTTCTTGCACGGCAATGCGATCCATTTGGCTGTAAACATGCTTGTGCTGGTCTCCTTCGGATCGATGGTGGAACGTTTGCTCGGTACACCAAGGTATGCTCTATTCGTTGGTGTTTTGGCTTTAGCGCCTAATTTGCTCCAAGGACTTTTGCCAGCTGCCTTGTTTGGTTCACCGTTTTTCGGCGGCATGTCTGGCGTGACATACGGATTGGTAAGCTATTTATGGGTGCGTACCAGCGTGGACCCAACTTTGGGTGTCGTTGTACCTGCACCTTTTATTATTTTGATGGTCGGACTCATCGTTCTGGGGTTCTTAGGGATGATGCCTGGCATCGCTCACCTTTGTCACTTGGGTGGTTTCTTAGTAGGCATGATCATGGGGCAGGCATCGAATCGCTAACGCAATCTTCGCTTGAGAATAGCGTATTCTCGTTCGTTTGATCAACAATTTACTAGCTATGTGTCGGTGCGATGTGCGACTTGCAAGCTTCTCAACTTGTAGCACGAACAACCGTTTTATTGCTTTCGCGGCGTATGACTTCGATCGGTGTACCTGGATCGATGTAATCACCTTCAGATAGCACATCAACCAGATGCCCATTAAATCTAGCTTTGCCACTTGGCCGCAGGACGCTTTCAGAAACGCCATGGGATCCGATGTTTGGCTGAAAAGTGACAGTGGTCGTGGCTGAGGCAAGAGAATGCGAAAGATCTAATCCTTGCTCCAAATTCGCATCCGCTGGCGTCCCAAGCCGGAAACGATGTAATCCTGGTAGGCTATCGAGAAAGACGAGTTGAGCGATGATTGCGACCAAAACAGCCAAAAGGCTGCCCAGCACGAGCAGTGCATTCCTTTGCAGGATTTGCCACTCAATCGCAGAATTGGGGATGATAAAATCTTGGCTGGCCATGATGAGCGAAAAGCAGATCAAGAAGATGCCTGAAACTCCAAAGATGCCGAACCCAGGCAGTACAAATAACTCGCAAGCAATACATATACCGCCTAGAAGGAAGAGCATTACCTCCAGCCAGCCTGCTGTGCCACCCAATGCGTGACTCCAGAAAAAGACGCCAAAGCTGCAAAGGGATACCAGACCTGCAACTCCAATACCTGGTGCCGAGACTTCGATATATAAGCCTATGATTCCTACCAGAAGTAGCAGGCCAGTTAACATGGGGCGATTAAGGACGTAAACGGTTTTATCCACCCATGTCAGCTGAACTGTTTGCAATTCAGATATGTTGAGAGAGCCTAACATGGCTTCCTGATCGTCAAAAACTTGATCACAAATTCCCAACTCTAGAGCCCGCTGTCCCCCAATTGTCAAAAATCGATTGTTTCCAGTTTCTGGTACCTTGTCTCCCAATTTGAATCGCGCCTCAAAGTCACCGGCCTCTGTTTCCGCCTTGGTTACCCAAGTTGGACGACCTGTAGCCCGTTCTGTGGCGCTAAATACAATGGTGTCTCGATCTACCATGGCCTCAGCTACGGCAGCTGGACGATTGGTGGTTTCGGCCAACTCGCGAACGGCGCCCGCGGTGTAACTAATTGCTTTTTCTGGAGCGTGGCGAGCAAGACCGTCCATTCCTAAGGTAACTGGGCCGGCATCTCCGATTAGAGCGTTACGCTGCATCAAGACTAAGTCGGCTCCCAGTGACATGATTGCACCACCACTTATGGCCCTCTCGGGGACAAAAACAACGGTCGTGGCCCAATCGATATCTCGCAAACTCCTTCCTAATTGTAGCGAGTATTCCAGATCTCCACCTGGCGTTGTGAGGTTGACAATAACCAAGTCTACTTCCTGCGATTTCGCCCACTCAAGTTTTTGGTTCAGGAACCAGTGAAACTGGCCAAAGATCGGGCCATCCATTTGAATCATCACTGCACGCCGAAATTTCTTAGGAATTGCTTCCGTTTCCAGCCGCGAATTACTTACATCAAATGACTCGAGGAGCTCTCTGGGTGCCCCTTCTGCATTATCGGTTATGGTAGACGGAGGATCCGTTGATGTTGTTCCAGCATCGGAATTCGAATTCTGATTATTCACTGGGTCGGTATCTGGCTCACCAACGGAATGAATCGGAACCGGTAAATCAGCATGATTTGAGTTTTCCGTTGGACTTTTCGAATCGAGCTGGGCTGGTGCGTCGCCAAGGGAACTATCGGAATTCCCTTGATCTGAATTAGGCAGCAAGTCAAATGGATTGGTCAATGGTTCCTGACCAACTGCTATGGTGCAAGTGGCCCAAACAAATGAAAAAAGAAAGGATCGCCAACGATAATTTAACATCGGGATAGTTTCACCTCCCAGCCTTTTTCAAAAAGAATCTATCTGGTCGATCGACAAGAATCGCAGCCAACCAGTGTCTCCACAGTAAGCCAATTAGGATTGAGATTGGTTTATTCATAGTTTAACACGGATAAGTCCCTATAATAATTGTTCCGAACCAAGGAATACGTTTTGCCAACCAGCTGTTGTGCCGGTAAATCCTTCAGGAATTGTCTCGGAAGTGCCTCTGCAATCAAGTGTTTGCTTGGTTGATTGGTGACTAGCCGATTCTGAATAAAATCTACTAGGCGTTACAATAGAATCGATTTCCCTTTATGATTGCGAACTGGTCGTTTGCCTGATCCCTGTCCTACACACTCCCGATCCTTCGTTTCACAACTTTGTGTTGGATGAAAAATCACGCTCCATGAAGCCCCAAGCACAGACTTTGTTTTGGCAATCACATCTCACCCAGCTCTGGCTAATCTATCTGCCATTAGCCGCATTAATTCCGTTGTTGTTTTTCATCTCGTCTGACGACTGGTCATTGGGACGCAGCTTACCGATAGGATTGGGACTAACAATCACTCTTTTATCCACACTGCGCAGTTTGCGCAATTGTGAAGCAAATCCCCCGGACTCGAGATTACCCAAGTTAGTTTCGATATATGCGGTTGCCATTATATTTTGTCTATTGGCCGCCTATTACTTGCGTCCAATTTTTGCTTGCCTCAGTATTGTCCTCTTTTATGCCCTGTGGTGCCTGATTCATCGTGGTGCAAAACATTGGTTTGCTGCAGTTGCGTGTTCGGTCATGTTAGCTGTCTCGATAATTACCCCCACGATTTTTACCGAATCGTTTTTTGAGTTCATTGCCAGCAGTTTTTCTGCGGTCTTAGATGGCCTGGAAATTCCCAATTTATTGCGAGGGACAACGGTAGGCGTAGAGCACAGGTTGTATCGTGTCGAGGAGACATTTGGCACATTTTCAAGTATTCACTTGTTGCTGGTCGTTACTTTCGGCATGCTCATCAACTTAGCCAGGAATTTTGTGGTCGCTGCAGCCACGATAGCGTTGACACCAATACTTTTGTGGGGATTCTCGGTCGGCAAGCTTCTTATTTCCTATCAGACATTGCGGCAGGCCGCTGTTGCGTCGGATTCGGGGGGCGTGAGCGATGTTTTCTTTATTATTATTTTCGCTGCGATGGTGCTGCTACTGATCGTATTGTTTCGAACGTTATTTGAACCAGTACCCGTGATTGGTGAAGACTTCACTAAGCTCTTTGCAGGTTTAGACAATTTCTTATGCTGGCCTTTGCAGAATCCCTATGAACAAGCAAAAACAGAAAAAGAAAATCGTAGCAAATCGTTCTCTGATTCTGCCCCTCCACTTTCCGTGGCAAGTCTTCAGGCGTGGCTTCTGAGAATTGCTCCGCTCGCCTCTTCGTTGGCAGCAGGTTGTGGTTTTTGTGCAGTTGCAGCTTGTCTGTTGCATAGTGCATCTGCCGGACAATTACCCAGCGAGAAACCAAAGTTAAATGCACATATTGGCTCTTGGAATGAGCAATCACTTGCACCTGACCAAGTATTGCGAGGAGATAATCAGTATCTGTGGTTATATCAATCAGAATCTCTCACGACCATGGTAGTGTTATCGGAAGGCAGGGATAACCAGCTTTTGGCGACAGATTTGCTGCCTTTTACGCAGGGGTGGAATATTGCACGGCAGATTGGGCAACGCAAGTTGGGCCAACTTATTAAGCTGAGAAATGAGTTAGGTGGCACGGCCTATGGTTGCATAAAGACTAATCCAGCAGATTCATCCATTGAGACCGCAACGTTGTGGCAAATTTTTTCCGGTTCAGCGATGTTTCGTAGGGCGAACTCCATATGCGTCCAATTGCGATTTTTCTGCGATGCGGGAGCAGAATTGACCGAGTCTCAAGAGGCATCACTTAACGACTTTGTCAATAGCGTCTCAAATGAACTATTACCTACGTCAGAAGGGACATAGTATTTCGTGTCAACATTTTGGGATACAAGTTTTGAAGCGCTTACAAATCCCTTGCGATTTTGGTTGGCTACCTTTGGCTATTTAACTGCCTGGGCATACACACGAAAATGGCATTGGGTAGCAATTGGCTCGCTCCCAATTGTTCTCATCGTGGTAATGATAGGCTTAGCCATTACCGGTTGGTGGACGAATGAGGGCACGATCCAAAACCGCATGAAGAGAATTGCTTTATCGCGTGGAATGGTTGCCAGCACATCTGACGACGAGCATTCTACGGCAAGCAAAATTGAGGGTGACCAAACAGGCTCGGACGAAGTTGGCCAAGCTGCTGTAGTCCTCGAGTCAAGCTCAAGTGAATCGGAGAGTTCTTCGGATCCATTTGTTGAGCTTGTGATGAGACGTATGTTGCAATTGAGATACTACGGACCGTCTGAAGATGCAATCGAGCCGTCCTATTATGTTGCCTCAAAAATAGCCACGAGGGGCCGACTTGGACAAGCATTAAAAATGATGCGTGAGATCGCTCCGGTCAATGCCTCCGGATTCGGGTATGCCCACGCTTGGCTGGCAGCCCATGCGCAAACAATACAGCGCCCATTGACACCAATTGAGGCAGTCCAATTGTTGCATGACCTAGAGGAAGAAGCCAAATTCAATTTGGTTTATCCCAACCTTCGGGAGCGGGCATCCATACTTGAGCAGTTGGGACGGGTTGACGAGGCGGTCGCACTACTTCGCTCCGCGCCTGAGGAAATGACCCAAGCTAGTATACAAATGGCAGCTATTGCGGCTCGCCATAACTTGACGGAGACGTTGAGAGAGAGTTCCAACTCAGCAAAAAATCAAATCAAAAAACTTGTTTATGAACAAAATGCTACGGTTGAGGATTGGAAGAACTTGGCCACAGTTCTATTGCTGGAGAAGGGCTTTGACAATGCACTAGTTGCAGTTCAGGAGGGCCAAAAACTCGATCCCGCCAATCCACAATTGGCACATCTCAAGAGTGAGGTCTACCGGCAAAAGTTCATTGAAGGCACTAAGCAAGATCCGCCAGTCGCCGATCTTAAACTGTTGGAGCAAGCCTTCCAAGCAGATCCAAGCAATATGTTGGTTTTGGATTTGGCTGCTAATCAGCTTGTAGCTGGCAACCAGCTACCGCCATCATTGCAGGCCGCCATCGACTTAAATATTAATGCTGGAACTGCATCGTATCGCACCCATTTCGAGGTCGCGTCGACTTTTCTCATTTCAGGCAAGGTCGCCGAAGCAGTTCCCTTGCTCGAAACGGCATTGAGTCAGGCTCCCGAGAACACAAGCATCTTGAATAACTTGGCGCTTGCATTGGCGCTTTCTGATCGTAATCAGATTCCACGCGCAATGAGCTTGTGTCAGCAAGCGCTTACTCTAAGCCCAGGAAAGGCTGAGTATTGGGATACGTATGGTGATTTACAAACTCTGGGCGGCGATAATTTAGGGGCGATTCAGAGCTTCGAGACGGTGTTGACATTAGATGGTTCGAGAAGCGAAGCAAGACAAAAGCTCGTCCAAGCATACGAGAAGGAAGGCATGCAAGAGCTAGCCAATATGCAGCGCGCCTATCTCAAGAATGCAGTCGATCTACGGACACAAGAGAATCCAAACCAGTAATTCAGTTTTGACCATTTACCAGTAAATATTCTGTTCAAGTGAGGATTTGAAATTCATCCTCTCAAGGGCTCCTCTCCTTCAATTTATTTTCTCACGTCCACTTGGGCTTGAGTTGGTCAGGTCATTTGAGAAACAGAGCACCACAGTAATCGCTCAAAGTACTCCCACAAACACTAGCCAACTGAGATATCGTCCGTGCAATTTGAATCTAATGATTTGGCTAATAAGTGTACTTCGCTGAGAGAAGAAATGCAGGAGGCTGTTTCGCAAGTCGTCCTTGGGATGGAATCTATCACTGATCAACTATTGATTGCTCTTCTGGCAGGCGGGCATGTCCTGCTGGAGGGCGTGCCGGGTACTGCCAAAACAACTTTGTGCCGCACATTCTCATGCGCTTTGGGAATACACTTTGAACGAATCCAGTTCACTCCAGATCTCCTGCCTTCGGACGTAACAGGTACTCAGGTGTTGGATCGCCAAACTAGCGATTTTGTGCTGAGGAAAGGGCCCATTTTTTGCCAATTGTTGCTTGCGGACGAATTGAATCGGGCCCCTGCTCGAACTCAATCCGCATTGCTAGAGGCTATGCAGGAACGACAGGTTACGATCGAGGGAACCACCCTTGGACTTGATGCCCCATTCATGGTTTTAGCTACGCAGAATCCAATTGAACAAGAGGGAGTTTATCGGTTGCCCGAGGCCCAGCTAGACCGATTCTTATTTCGAGTGGAC
>JAGQOY010000023.1:0-41155 GCA_020427005.1 Planctomycetales bacterium | reverse complement strand
ACGTCGATTACCCGACAAGGGATGCTGAAGTTAGCATGCTAAAGCTTCATCGACAAAGTGTGAAACCGCCAACTGCGATTACAAGTGGGAGTCAGATATTAGAAATACAAAATCAGATTGAACAAGTACATATTACGGATGAATTGCAGGGCTATATCGTCGATCTGATTCGTAGTAGCCGAGAACATCCCGATTTATTACTTGGAGGAAGTCCACGGGCAGCCATCAACTTGCTTAAAGCTGCTCGAGTACATGCGCTTATCCATGGACGCCCATACATGACGCACGAAGATGTTCAACGTGTGAGTGTGCCAGTGTTGAGTCACAGACTGATACTTCGTCCAGAAGCTGAGATGGACGGACGAAAAACTGTAAGTATTATCGAGGAATTGATCGCTCAAATCCCAATTAGAAGGGCGTAACGACCTAACAATGGAGGGATGTTGTGTCCGATTTCATGAAATACGTTGTGATCACGCTCTTGTTGCTAACTGTATTGGCGATTATTTGGATTCTTAAAGATGGATTCCAAGTACGGCATAGTGGGCCAATTGGAGCTAGGATTTACGCAGCTTACCTGCTCTAAGTTAGTTCTCTCGGCACCAGGACAAGCGGGCTGCAAAATCAGCCTGGAAATCTTTTCTCCAACGGCTAATGGTCTCACGTGGATGATCCTCTTGCGGGAGGTCGTGGTACCAACCATCCTCTCCCAACAAATAGCTTCCACCCCAGCCTGGATGGGTCGGGTCGTTTGGATCGTTACCCCCAAGAGGCAGGAAGAAGAACCAGGAGGGTGTGTCGCCTTCTTTCATGCAGCTATTAGCGTTGGGGGCAGTCCATGTTCGTGTCGGATACAAATTTCCTAGCGGTCCAGAGCTGATAATATTCTGCTGGACCCATTGAAGACTGGTTAGCTCTTCATTGCCAGTTAAGTACATTCCCCGAAAAGTTGCTTGACGACGATCTAGACCATTAGGAGCCTTGGAGAGAATATAAAAGAGACCAGGGAATTGGCTTTGGATCCATATTGCCAAATTGTCTTGATCTGCGATGTCGAAAATTCGAAGTTTCGCAACTGCTGACGTCAACCCGACAGTTCCGTAATCTGTACGAATACGCCACAGAGCTTGAGCCAAATCCGTTTGCCCTCCCCAGATCGCGATATTGAGTTTGTCAATTTCATTTGCACTATTGATACATTCGATGATCCACTTTGATCCCTCGGTATCATGGTGTTGTCCCACAGCCTCCAATCCGCGTTCCGGATTTCCGGTTTTCACGCGCTCACGCAGGTACTCCGAGGTTGGATAGGCGCGTCGATGTTGAGATAACTGAGGGAAGCACTTTTCGTAAGCGTCAATTAGCTGTCGGATTAAGTCAGGCCTAGTAGACTTCTCTTTCAATTCGCCGGGCGTCCCGGAGGCACTTGCAATCAGCCCACAGATAAGAAATTCATTACTGTACATTAGCAAGCGGATCATCGACTGCTGATCGTCGGGGTCGCCTCCGATATCGGTTAGAACTAGCAATCTTGGCCGAGACTCATTCTCACTCAGCACCTGAGCGGAAGTAATTGTTGGATGCCACATGAGCGCCACGAGGACGGTCTGGACTTGCAAAAGTTTTTGCATCACCAACATGAATTTGATTTTTCCCGTGCGGATTAATAACGTAGGAGGATGAAACGATAAGACTCAATCCATTGTGATTTCTAAGTTGTAATCTTGCTGGGTTTTAGGTGCAACTACATCCAGCGTTAGTTCCGTTAAGGCGTTGTATTTGCCGGGCAAATACTGTTGGCCACTGTCAGTTGACTCCGTCGTGGCAGAATCGGAATCCAGACCGTCAGCAAACTTCCTTGCCAAAATTCTGACGATCTTTGGCCCCACTTCCACTTGTGGAATCTCAAAGCGCCCATCCGTTATCTGACTGTCGATGGTTCGCCCCATACCATCTGCGTTTTCGATTTCTATCCATCCATTCGTCAACGGTTCGCCATTGACTGAAACAGTACCGCTAACTGTTGAGGTTGGATTTTGGCAACCAAGACCGAACGTTAGTAGGCCAAGTACTATTAATATCCGCAATGCTTTCTCCAGTGAATGAGTCAACAAGTGAGTAAACTCCGCGGTAACGAGTAACGGTACCGAAAAGCATCTCCGATTCGGACTGACTTACTGCTTTTAGTCAGCTTCGACATGGGAGTGGCGACTTAGTGCCCTATTGGGCAGTGTAGTAAAGTTCGAAAATCCGGGATCTAATCCATTGTGTGTATGGACATCAATTTGTTCAAATGAAAAATGATTCAAGTAACTTCAGCTATTGCAAAGTAAGCGTTAGATAAGCTACCAGTGCGATTGCATTGGTCTTCAAAAATGGACCGGTAGAATCTCGGAAAATAGGGAGACTCTTTGCCAAAACGAGTTTTCTTAATCTCAAATAAATGACTGGCAACCTATCAAATCAAGAGAATTACGCTGCATTTATGGCACCGCCTATGTTTACGCCGATTCTGATTTGATAATGGGCAGGTAGTACTGAACCGGATGATTGTCTACCTAGGAGGAATGATGATTCTTTTTTTTACTGCCATAGTGCTTCTTTTTCCGCTTGAGAAAACGGACCTTTTTGTTGCCGGTGATTCGGGTTACAACCGTTACCATATTCCTGGAATTGCCGTTACTCAAAAGGGGACGATACTCGCTTGGTGTGAGGCCCGCCGAAACGCAGGATCAGATTGGGACGATATCGATATTTTGCTTCGCAGATCTCTGAATGATGGTATTTCCTGGAGCCAAGCTGCGAGCGTGGTTCATGTTGAAGGACCAAAGACGAAGAATCCGTTTGCGCTGCGATTAAAGAATGTGAATCCAAGCTCGGTTACTTACAATAATCCGGTCCTCATTCCGGATCGAAGCGGGAAAATACACATGCTATTTTGCTTAGAGTACATGAGGTGCTTTTATCAATTTAGCGTAGATGATGGGGTGAGTTGGTCGGTCCCCGTTGAAATCACGTCCACGTTTGAAGTATTTCGACGAGAGTACGACTGGAAGGTGTTGGCAACCGGACCAAACCACGGCATTCAGCTGTCTAGTGGCCGACTGATAGTTCCTGTTTGGCTTTCCACGGGTACCGGTGGCAATGCGCATCGCCCAAGCGTGACTGCAACGATCTACAGCGACGATGGAGGGCATTCGTGGTTGGCAGGCGAGATCGCAGTTCCATGTACGGAAACGATCATCAACCCCAATGAAACTGTCGCAATCCAGCTATCCGACGGGAGCGTGATGCTAAACGTACGGAATGAGTCTCTTGCACATCGACGGATTGTAGTAAATAGTCCTGACGGTGCCACCAACTGGTCTAGCCCTAAATTCCAGGACGATTTGGTCGAACCTATATGTATGGCGGGTTTGACAAGATATGAGAATGGCAGTCAAAGTCTGCTGCTGTTCTCTCACCCCGAAAACTTGGGGCGAGCTGATGGAAATGAAGTACCGGGGAAGAGTCGAGATCGTCGCAACCTAAGCGTACACATCAGTCGAGATGAAGGAAGGCATTGGAAGCTTGCTAAAACTATTGAGCCAGGTTGGAGTGCCTATAGTGATATCAACGTCTCATCTTCTGGGACCATTTTTTGCTTCTTTGGCCGTGGAGATTTTTCTAGTTTCTCAGGGGACAGGCTGACTTTGGCGCGATTTGATTTGCCCTGGTTACTGGAGGATGGAGATTAGATGTTTATCTAAATAGCGGTGAGCAATTATGATCTCTGGGCCGAAGGCAGCCGCACGCGTCATATCCAATGAAAAATGCAAGGTAGAATTTCTAATCACAGGCTATCGACGAACTGAGTCCGTTGGAATGCCGGCCACAGCAGCCTGGTAAGTACGTAGCTCTGCACTCGAGAACTCGGCCCAGATGGGCAAATGATCCGAAAGACGCTCTGCGTCAGTAGGGCCAAGATTAAAGACCTTTGCTAAGTCAATTGTGCCGCACCTTCCCACATATTCGCTAGTTAGCTGAGGGTCCAGCAAGAAATTATCGATGGTACGAGTCCCGCGCGTATTCGTGGGCTGACTGATGACTAGTGGAAGAATACCCGGAATCGAGCCAAGTTTTCGAAGCTGGTTTGGACCCGCGTTCAAGTCTCCCAGCAACACAACATCATCTTCTCCCTGAGCATATTCGAACTGACGAACATTGACAAAAACGTCAGCCAACACGTCTAGTTCCGTGTCGATTTCATCTGGATCGGTATGGATATTGATAAGCGAAAAAGAGAAGGGTGCACCTGATACAACTCTGGAACGAAATCGGCCAACAAATGGTTCTCTGTGCAGGAGATCCTGGGGATCTTCAACTTTATAACAGTACTGTGGGCCCCCCTCTAAGCGATTTTGATCATATACGAACGCGTATTGCTCTCGGTACCCATTCGTGGCCTCTCTGCCAATTCGTTCACTTATTGTGTAGGCATAATTAGCGCCATTTCGATTCACTTGTTCTACAAGTAGCGCCAGAGTCCTTTGGTCTACACTCGTAATCTCTTGCAACGCAAGCACATCAAAGACGCGAATGATTTCGGCGAACTTCTCAACCACCCATGGATCGCTGATCTTCGTTGGCCCCAATCGCTGTAGGTTAAAGCTGCCAACGATGATATTTGAGGGTGTTCTCTGAGGAATCACAAATTCTGCTAGAGGATCGAGCTGCCCCGATGACTCGTGGTTGACATTTTGGAGAGGCAGATCAATCGGGGAATGATCACAGCCCAAATATGCGCCGAAACCAACGAGAAGAAGAACCATGACTGGATAGAATGGAATCGACCGCACCCTGTAGCCTCCATGCCGTAGGGAAAACACAAATCATTGCTTGAAATCAACCAACGGATTCAACTAGTCCATTTCGATATTTGCCAATGTTGTTGCCTATTTACTCATTGAATAATGTTGAGCGATGGCTGCGCTGGCGAGCCTAGCTAAGCGTGGATATTCGGTCGCACTGGCTGCTTGTTTCAATGCAAGCAGCGCATCACTTGAGATCTCTTGGCAATTTCCAAGTGCCATGGCAGCCAGCTCTCGTACTGACAATTCTGGATAATTTGACAGGGCATTCTTTAGGGCACTTATGGATGCGCTGGATGTGTGCTGTGTGCGTGACAACAGTTTGCAGGCCCAGCCAGCGATCGCAGGTGCATGGTCTGTAGTAAAGATTTGCAGCTGCGGAACCAGCTCTTCTGGTGGAGCTGAAACACCTTGTAGAATATCAGATGTCCATGCGCGAACTTCTTCATCAGAAGATCGAAGGGTCGCGAATAGTTGCTCGAGTTGAGGCATAGAAAGGCTCTCCTGCGTTGACAAGATCCGCAGTTGTTCAAGCGTTAGCAAGTGCGGCAACATAAACCTTTTTACCCTTATGCATAAAGGAACATTGGTAAAATGCTACCGATCTTCCGAACACCGACAGCGCAATTGTTATTCACATTACATGACCCAATAGGGATGCTTACCAAAAACTTCCAATATGTGGCAACTGCATTTACCCGCTGCAAAGGGACCGAAGCCACCTTTGCGCGGCCCAAGATTGAAATAAGCGAGGGTGAATCGAGAGCATGTCATCCTGCATCGGGATTCTTTGAGATCTAGAATTACTCACAGTTATTTTGTGGTCCGCAGCAAAATAATGGGGTGTGGAGGAGGCGATTTTTATGTGAATGCATTCGATAGATTGCAATCTCCCCAGGTGGTGGATATCTGTTAAAATGACCTCGTCGGTTACGTAGCCTGCCCAAACATTGTTTGGAATGATACCATTGAACTTTCAGTGCCAATTTGGGCATTTCCTTCCGACGGGGTGTGCCGAATTTTAGCGCGAACCCAAGATGCAGTATTTGTAGAAACGTCTAGCGAACCGTTGATTTTTTTGTTTGCACGTCGAAATGGAACGAGTGCAGGCGAATCCTTTACATTTGTCGTTGATTTTCGCAATATCGCGAAAAAACGGAGCGAGCAATAATGTCAGTTACCACCAAGTCGAGTGAATCAGAGACCGCCAGACTAATTGTTGATGATCACGAGATTTTGCTTCCTGTGGTGATCGGAACTGAGGACGAACGCGCCCTCATTATTGACTCTCTGCGAAAAGAAACCGGTTACATCACGCTTGATGAGGGATTTGTAAATACAGGTAGTACCACCAGTTCTATCACGTTCCTAGATGGTGAAAAAGGAATTCTAAGGTACCGAGGTTACCCAATTGAGCAAATTGCGGAAAACTGCGACTTTGTTGAAACGTCTTATCTGTTGATCTACGGAAAACTTCCTACTGAGTCCGAATTACGAGCCTTTCGAGAATCTATTCGCCAGCACACGATGATTCATGAGGACATGCGTTCGTTCTATAATGGCTTTCCCAAGGATGCCCATCCGATGGCGATACTTTCGTCGGTCGTTGGTGCCCTTTCCACCTTCTATCAAGATTCGCTGGATCCTCGCGATGCGCGACAAGTAGAAATATCGATACATCGACTGATGGCCAAGTTGCCCACGATTGCGGCTTACAGCTATAAGAAGTCATTTGGCCAACCATTCATGTACCCTCAAAATCACCTCAACTACTGCGAGAATTTCTTGAGGCTGATGTTTGCTGTCCCCACTCGGGAATACGAACCAGATCCTGTAGTTGTCGATGCACTCAATTTGCTGCTGATTTGTCACGCAGATCATGAGCAAAATTGCAGCACTTCTACAGTGCGAATGGTTGGCTCATCCAATGCCAATTTGTTCGCATCCATTTCCGCAGGGATTTGCGCTCTTTGGGGTCCCTTACATGGAGGTGCCAATGAAGCATGTATCAATATGCTTCAGCAAATTGTCGAGGATGGTGGCGATGTAACAAAATATGTGAATATGGCCAAGGACAAGACAAGTAATTTCCGTTTAATGGGGTTTGGACATCGCGTCTATAAGAACTACGATCCACGTGCCAAGATAATTAAGCGGGCCTGCGATCGGCTACTGGAACGATTGAAGTTGGATGATCCACTGTTTGAAGTTGCGCAAAAACTGGAAGAGGTTGCATTGCGAGACGAGTATTTCGTCGAACGAAAACTCTATCCTAATGTGGATTTTTACTCGGGGATTATGTACCGCGCAATGGGACTTCCAACCACTATGTTCACAGTTCTATTTGCGATCGGAAGATTACCTGGATGGATTGCCCACTGGGTTGAAATGCACCAATCACCCACCAAACGAATTGGGCGCCCTCGACAGATCTACACAGGGCCAGGTCTTCGCAACGTAGTCCCAATTTCGCAAAGGAGCTAAGAACTAGTAATTGGTTATTAGCTCGAGCTTGCAAGGAGCACTGATCTTGAACAACCCGATTGTGGAAGAGGCGATAAGACTACTCAGCGATCCACTCTCTAACCCAATTGGCGAATTGCCTTTGCTTAAACAGTCGCTTTTGTTCGCCGAACTGTCTAGGTTCTCCTATTTTTCTCCAGCGGTGGTTTTTGATGCTGTTCAAAAGTTAGGTTTTGAGTCCTATGAGTTTTTTGATCAGGATGGAGCACAAGCGTATCTCATGGCCAATCGCTGCGACACGGTCGTAGTTTGTCGCGGAACGGAGCCAAACGAATGGAATGACATTAAAGCAGATGCGAACGCCGTTTCAGTTCTGGCGGAAACTGCTGGTCGCGTGCATCGAGGATTCAAGCGGGAGGTCGACGATTTATGGCCTAGGTTAGAGCTTGCACTTCGAGACAACGAAAATCCCCTGTGGTTTGCGGGGCATTCGCTAGGTGGAGCTATGGCGACAATTTGCGCCGGTAGGTGTAAGTTGGCAGAAATTTCCTCCAACCCCGAAGCCTTGTTTACCTTTGGTAGCCCGAGAGTAGGGAACAAGCGATATATCAACTTTGTCAAAATTCCACATTATCGTTGGGTAAATAACAACGACATCGTTACTCGAGTTCCTCCGAAATGGATGGGCTATTCACACTCGGGCCGTGAGCTTTATTTCAATGCTTTTGGCAAGCTTCGAAAATACTCGGCTTGGCGGCGTTGGAGGGATCGATGGTACGGTTTTTTCCTCACTTTGCGAAAAGGAAAAATAGACCACCTGGCTGATCATTCGATGGTGCAGTACATCGAATTCTTGCAGCAAGCTATCGCGGACGAAAAAGCTGGTAGAATCAAAGCAATTGCCAAATGACGTCCTCCCATGGATCATCTTTAGTGGATCGGCCGCAATATCGTTACAGTTAACCTAGCTTCTTGCGATCTTGATTTGCATTTTCTTAGGTAAGGAATGCCCGAAGTCGATTGTATTTAGTGAACTAGCTCAGTTTGACATCTTGTATGGGCACCAGGAGTCACTTCAATGCAATCTTCGAATTCGGAAACGAACCCATATCTTCAACAGGAAGTATTGTCGGCTAGCCCAATTCGGCTGCGATGGATGTTGATTCGGAGGGCAGAGGAACTTTGCAATTTAGTGGAACAATTGTGGAGCCAAGGTGAATACGCACAGGGGCGTGAGTGGCTCTTGCGCATTCGAGATATTCTGGGTGAACTTCTCGACGGCGTCCAAGAAAAGTCAAATCCACTCAGCGGCCCTATCAGTGATTTGTACGTTTATTTGCTGAAGCTCCTTACGGAGGTCGAGCGAACAGGGGACTCAACTCAACTCGCAACCTTGCACAGTCTGTTGAGATTCGAAGAGGAAACGTGGCGTCTCCTCAATCTTCAGCAATCGGTAACTCCTGTGCAAACTGAATCCAATCCAGTTTCCCCGGGAATCCAGTACGGTGCGCAGCAGGGTTTTGATTCATTTAGTCTGGAGATTTGACACTCTCATTCGATCTGCGATAAAACGCTGAGAAACTTCTCGAAGAGCATTCAACCATCTGCCTTGAAATCTTGCTCAAGATTCACGTTCTGAGAGCTCCAGTCGGGCAATTGTTTGTTGCGAAAAAACGCTTAAAGCTAGCAATGCTCGCAGTTCGGGTGGAGCCTGTTGTAAGAAATAAGTCTATTACTCCCGCCTTGCTCAAAATCGGTTGTGGTGCTCTCAGTCCACAAGAAAGCAGTTAGCCAATGCGACCATAATCCATTGGTATTCTTACCTATTTCCAACGATCCCTTTTCTATGGACCGATGGCAGGTCCTGAGACGAGCTAGTGATTTTCCCAGGGATTTAGAAGAACGGATGGTTGTTTCCGGCAATACATTACAAAATCACTGTCGAAATATTCCACATTTCGATTCAAGAGTCCTTGCAAGTTGGACGGAGCGTGTAACCAAATCAAGCCGGAAATCTGATTCCATCTTGATAAACTGCAAATTTATTCAACTCGATACAGCTTATTGCTCGATCTATCTTCCAACGCCCATGCTCTTTCGTGCTGTGGGTTCACTGTTTCCAAAGCTAGTTGCTTGGATAGCGGGCAAAGCAATTGTTGAAAGCGGTATTTTCGGGGGGCCAACAGGATGTTGCCATCATCGCACGTTTATCACAAGGACGGCAGGCCAATGGCCAAGCTCGGTAGCGCAGGTAGACTTCTCCGGCGGAACCTGTTGATGGCGGCATCAGCCATTGCCTCACTTACAGGATTCACCGGATGTCAGACCGTTCACAATGGCTACGTAGCCCTAACCAACAATGGTGCCTGGAACGACACGGTCATCGTCCTAAGAAATCGCAACTACTCTGCCAAGGCCTGGCATAGGCGCAAGCACCACTTCTGCCGACAGCAGAATATTCGCGATTTTGAAGCTGGTTTTCGGGCGGGTTATCAGTCTGTTGCTGAAGGTGGAACTGGTTGCACACCGGAGTTTCCACCGCAAGACTACTGGAGCTGGGAATTTCAATCGGCAGACGGACAATCAAGAACTGCAGCTTGGTTTGCAGGATTCCCACACGGTGCCCAAGCGGCCGAGGAAGATGGTGTTGGGAATTGGTCGCAACTTCAAATGTCAACTGGATTGCAGACCCAGTACCAAAATGCTGGTGTAATGACGCACGAGGGTGCTCTTTATCCTATCCCGGACAATCCACCGCCCGGAGTACCAACGTCAGCAGGTGTACCCAATCAATTGCCTGCTGGAGTGCAAATCGTGCCCTTTGACCCAAGCATGAATAACCAATCGGCTATGGTACAACCGGCCTTGGTTATTCCGCCTGTCCCGGAATGAGAACATCATTGTTTTGATTGTCCATCACATAGCAACTTGGACCAAGCACTTCACACCTGTCTTGGCAAAAATATTCGAGGCCTCCTGCCATGAATTCACGGAAGATGAGTATGGTTACCAAACAAGATAGTCCAACCAACGTTCGACGGTCGAGGTCGTGGCAGCGATTTACACTAGTTTGTGTAGTTGCCTCAACATTCCTTTCAGGCTGCACTGCATTAACGCAGCCAATCAACGGGATTCCCTCGAATAGATTACCGTCCCAGTTCTTTGTGGGCGAAAAGAACAATCTGATTCCAATCGACGTCAGCATTCTGGCACAGGAACCACCCAGAGATTACGTCTTGGGTCCCGGTGATGTTCTCGGTATCACCGTCGACAAAATATTCCCCTACTACGAGCCCGGAGAAATCCCGGAGCCACCGCCAGTTCACTTTCCTGAACAAGAAGATACACTACCGCCGTCAACAGGCTTCCCAATTACAGTGCTGGAAGATGGAACGATTTCGTTGCCGTTGCTGGACCCCATCGAAGTCGAAGGGCTTACTACAGATCAAACGCGAGACAAAATTCGTGAAGCCTATGTAAACGCAAAGATCTTACGTGAGGACGCGCAAACAAAGGTTAGTCCCATCGTAACGTTGATAAAAAAGCGCCAGATACAGGTAGTAGTGATTCGTCAGGATCAAGGAAACAGTTCAACTGATTATTACTTGCAGCAGGTCAACCGATCGGGTCGAGGTGTGACTGGGGCGGATGAAAGTGCTACTGGTCAGGTCGTAAAATTGAATGCATTTGAGAATGACATTCTGCATGCCCTGATGGAAACAGGCGGCTTACCTGGAGTTGGAGCAAAGAATGAACTAAAGATTTTGCGCAGCACTGCAAAGGACAAAGCCGCACGCCGCGCCTTTGTTGAGCAGTATGCACAGATAGTCGCATACCATACAGATCCTTGCAGCTGTCCGCCGCCAATGCCTGAAGATCCAACGATCCTTCGTATTCCATTGCGTTTGCCACCAGGTACATTGCCAAGCGTCACGCCTGAAGATGTAATTCTGGAAGAGGGCGACATCATTCTGATCGAGACTAGAGACAATGAATTCTTTTACACGGGTGGGTTGCTTCCTGGCGGACAATGGCCCATTCCTCGTGACTATGACCTTGACGTTTTGGGGGCTATGGCAATCTCTGGAGCCGGTGTTTCCACCCTCAACGTACGCAGCGGTTCATCGTCGCTTGTGGGAGGCAGCCAAGTGATACCTCCGGGACGGCTTTATGTTCTCCGAAATACTCCTTGCAATGGACAGATAGCCATAGAAGTAGACATTGCCAAAGCCATCAATGACCCGCGACAACGAGTGATTGTACAGCCAGGAGACACATTAATCCTTCAGTACAAGCCATGTGAGGAAGCTATCAATTTTGGTATCGGAGCATTCTTCGTGTACGGAATCAGGAATCTGTTCAACTAGTGTAGATTCCTCGTTGAGATGAGAAAGAGGCCATGATCCGACATCATGGCCTCTTGTCATTTTGTTCACCTAAGCCTAAGGAACTGCAGAAAAATAACTTCGGTGTTTCTATCGTGTTCTGCCTGAGCAGACGGCGCTAGCCGAGGGTGTTTTGCCGAAGTGAAGGTTAGTCACCCGCGGCTAGCGCGTGTCGGCTCAAGTACCTAAAATATTTTTCCCGCGTTCCAAAAGACAGGTCTGACCTGTCGAGTCAACTTCAGGTGTAGTGAGCCGCGCATTGCAGCACTACTTGCAGACCAGTTCCCCGTTATGCGATGGTGCGACAAACGAGAAACACTAGTTCAATTCAGAGTTAAACGAATTATCGCTATCAACTAGCTCTAGCCGCACACGTTGAATCAGTCGTTTGGTAGCCCGCAGAACCGTGATCCGCATGCCGTAAACTTCTACCGTGGTACCAACTGCTGGAATTTGACTTAAACGGTGTACCACGAGCCCACCGATTGTGTCATAATCGTCTGACTCTGGTATTTGCACTCCCAAGAAATGGCTGATGCTCTCTATTGGTACTTTTCCTTGGGCCTCAATTAGATGGTTGGCTTCGTCGTAGATCAACTCACTATCTTCTTCCAGGTCTAACTCATCTGCAATCTCGCCAACTATTTCTTCGAGGGCATCTTCTATGGTGACTACGCCCTGAAACTGATGGTACTCGTCCAAAACGATTGCCATGTGATTGCGATTGTGAAGGAAAGTGCGAAGTAGTTCATCCACCGGCTTTATGCCTGGGATAAACCAAGGTTTCCTCAAGATGGACTCTAAGGTTTGTTGGTTTGGTTCACGTTGCCGATCTGCCAAAATGCTCAGTAGGTCTTTTGAAAACAGAATCCCTATAACATTGTCCAGAGTTCCCCGAAACACTGGTATTCTCGTTCTTCCACATTCAACGACTCTTTTCACGACCGCCTCCCAATTCAGATCGATATCGATCGCGTCTACCTCACTGCGAGGGGTCATGATTTCTTGGACATCGTATTCATCTAGGTTCATGACTCCTTCAATCATCTCCGGCACTCCGTCAGCAAAGACACCTTCCCTTTGGCCAGCGGCTACCATGGTGACTATCTCGTCTTCAAGCATTTCTTCCTCAAAGCCCTCATCCTCGGGCTCATCGCTTAGACGTTGGCCAAGCCAACTAAATGCTTCCCCAAGGCCTACGAAAGGGCTAATCAATTTGGAGAACCAAAGCCACATTGGCCAAGTGTGATATAGGAATGTTGAACAGCTATAGCGAACAACAACACGCGGCAGCCAGAAGCCGGCAAGTGTCAAAAGAAACAGCCATCCCATGACCCATCCAAGAATAGTAGTGGGGTCGCGGGAGGCAACCAACACTCCGTCGACGTTTTCGATACCTCCTATTTCTACAAACCATGCTCCGGCCGCCAAAGAGCCAACGACTAGACCAAAAAGCAGCAGATAGAGAGCAGCCGTCGAAGCTTGCTGTTGGTAATCTAATACGCTTCCAAATCGTTCACTATTTCGCTTCAATCGACAGTAGGCCTTTAGCGTCCGTCCATTGAAATTCTCGATAACGTGAAATCCAAGACCTCCCCACAAAGTGAGCACCCAACAGATGCACATTAGCGTACCGATCCAGCCAATGCTCATGTGACAGTCATTTCTCCGGCAACTGGGTGTTGCACCAACTTATAGCGTGTGTTTTCAAGGAAATTGATTTTCAATTGGGCCAAAAAACTAGACTTACATGACGTTTTCTCTAGTTCTCTTACGGAGGTCAAACGGCCTGTGCTAGTAGGTAATGTCGTTCCACTTTGCAAGGTGATCAGACGCATCAACACCCAGCGAGTGCAGACAGGCTTGCTCCATTTCACGCATGATCCGTTGCTCAGATGGTTGTCTGTCATCCAAACCGCATATATGTAATAGCCCATGAATGACGTACAGTAGCAGCTCATCCTCCACCGGCCAATTGGCAAGATAGCTTAGCCTTGCTGCCGTTTCCCAACTCGCAATTACCTCACCTTCGACGCCCTCGGCAGCCGACTCAAACACTAGACTTACGACATCCGTTGGCCAATCGTGGCCAAGGTGCTGGGAATTGACTTTCTGAATCGCTGCATCATCCACAATGGCAATACTGGCGATGATCTTCTTAATATTTAGAGTTTGAGCAACCCAAAGAGCTGCCCTGTTGATGCGATCAAAGTCCCTAGTATTTGTCGCCACGTGGTACTCTAATTCAAGTTCAATTGAAGGGCTCATTATGTCAGGCCGTGGCTTGCCCAGAGTATTTGACTCTTCCATGGTAGATGGCGGTCAATGACTTGACTAAGGACTGCTTCAGGCGATCGAGCTGCTGTAGGGTTAAACCACATTGGTCAAACTGGCCGTCCAACAATTTCTTCATGGCGATCTGATCAACCAAGTTCTGGATGCGCGAACTGGTTGGTTCGACAAGCGTTCGACTAGCGCTTTCAACAGAATCCGCTAACATTAGCACGGCCGCCTCGAGTGTTTGAGGTTTTGGCCCTGGGTAGCGGAATGACGTTTCCGAAACCTCTCCTTTGTCGGGGTCAATCTGGCTGCGCTTGGCGGCCTCTCGATAAAAGTACTCAACCAATGTCGTACCATGATGTTGTTCGATGAAATCGATAATCGGCTTTGGTAAATGATGCTGTCGCCCCAAGTCAGCTCCGTCTTTGACGTGCGCGATGATCACCAGCGTGCTCATCGCGGGTTGCAGTGTATCATGACAATTCCCGCCCTGCTCTTGGTTTTCAATGAAATAGTTGGGCTTAAACATCTTGCCAATATCATGAAAATAGGCGCCCACCCGGGTTAGCAACCCATGAGCACCAATGACATCTGCGGCTGCTTCTGCGATTGCAGCTACATTAATTGAATGGTTATAGGTCCCAGGTGCTCTTTGTGCTAACTGCCTCAGTAAAGGATGACTAGCATCTCCGAGTTCAAGCAAACTCAAATCGGTTTGCACGCCGAAGATCCGTTCTACAAACGGCAACAATCCGGTCATCAATGAACATGCGATAAAGGCAAAGGATGACAACCTTAAACTTTCTCCAACGATTGAGCCTAACGAGATTCTGGTGGCAAGAGGATCAGAATCCAACGAACTTGGAGGTGCGTAAAACTGGAGATTTCCACTAACAATATCGACTCCCAAATGAGTCAGCCCAACGATTCCAGCTACAGCTAGTCCAACATAAATGAGCTTCGTCCGAGTTCGAATTCGCCCCATCAACAATGCGACAGCGCAACAACCACTGCACAAAGTCACGAACTCGGCAAGATCCAAACCAATCCCCAGCGTAATGCATAACGACAGGCAGGCAGATAATAGGAGCGAGACTTGTCGACCAAAAGCTATAGTGCTGGTTACCGCACTTAAGACAATTGCGACCAGCTCCGCACGCCAAGGATCTGGGGAGATTATGCGGCACAGCAAGCAAGTGACTACCATCAGTCCCAGCAATCGTGCCAATTGCCCGGTATCGCCGATTAGCCTGGCATCATGTTGATGATAGATATATAGACCACACAACATGAACAAAGCGGTAATCATGCCAACAAAAGCCAATGTGCGAATCGCGACTTCAACAATCGACAATTGGCCAATCCAGGCATCGTATTCGGCGCGTAACAACGGTAGCTCATTGTCTGCGGATATCGGTACCCCGGCTTGCGCTAATCGGCTGACCGTTGGAAAGTACGAGACCGTTGCATCTTCAACCGACTCTTCAGCGCGTCGACGAGCCTGTTCACTCAAATCCTGTCGATAAGACAATGTCACAGGTATGTGGTCATCCAAATAGCTGGCGACCATTTTGGCAACTGTAATGGCTACCGGATCGGTGAACGACTGCTGAAATCTTTCCTGCAAACGGGCCGGTAATTCGGACGCGATCTCTGTGATCCGTACGTGTGTCACGTCAACAAAAACTTCATCGTCAGGCTGATTAGCATTGATGACCTTGATTGAACGCTGCGATCCCTGATCCATATCGTGGCTAAGGGAATTAAGAGTTCCAGATTCGGCAATCTCATCAAGCACACTCCTCACTGCCTGATCGAATTTCTCGAGTTGTTCGCTCTGCGATAGAAATTCTCTCAACAGCTGCAAGGCCTCCACGGGTGACAAAGGACGCCCGATTTCATCAGGAGGAATGAATCTATTTAGCACGTTTCGCTGAGTGTCATTGAGCTGCTCAAGTGGAACCTCCTCCATCAAGGCCAACATTTGATCCTTGAGAGCGTTAAAGAGTTGGGTAATTGCGATTGGTCGATTCTCGTAATAGCAGAGCACCTCTCGGCGTTTCTGATCACGCAACAAATCGGTTTGCTTTGCATCGACGATTTCAAAAGCAACTCTTGCCACCAGATCTCGCGATGGAATCTGTCCCTCGCGAAATGCAAACGGAGGCTTCCAGCCCTCCAAAATCACCAGCATGAAAATTGCTGATAGAAAGCATAATCCGACTCGAAGCAGTGCGCTCCCATTCAACATGGAACGAAGAATTCGCGTAAGCCAACTGGGTTCCAGTTGAAGAGCGGCTACGCGTTCAGTACGAGTTCGTTTCGATGTGCTAGTTGCCATACGGCCTAGGTATGCGAGTTGAACTCGCCGTCCTCCCCATCATTTTCAAGCGAATTCTCCGCCCCTGAACGCGTGTCGTATCGATTGACGATTAGTTGAACCAATCGATGTCGCACAATATCTCGTCCGTCCAAAGTAACAAACCCAACGCGGCTTAAACCCTTTAGCCTGTGCCAAGCATCTCGCAAGCCACTGGTGACACCTACTGGCAGATCCACCTGTGTCATATCACCCGAAACTACGATCTTTGAACCTTCCCCCATACGGGTCAAAAACATCTTCATTTGCGCCGAGGTCGTGTTCTGGGCTTCGTCAAGGATGATGAATGCCTCGTTAAGCGTTCGTCCTCGCATATAAGCAAGTGGAATCACCTCTATAACATCATGTTCCATCAAGTATTTGACTTGGTCGTAGTCCAACATCTCGTTCAGTGCATCGAGCAACGGACGTAGATACGGATTTAGCTTAGCTTGTAAATCCCCAGGGAGAAATCCTAAGCTCTCACCGGCTTCCACTGCTGGACGAACTAAGACTATTTTACGGATCGTACGGCTCTTGAGGGCTTCGACTGCCAAGGCCACTGCCAAATATGTTTTGCCAGACCCTGCTGGCCCCCTACAAAGGGTTAGGTCGTTTTTGCGGATTGTGGCAATAAAGTTGGTTTGGCCAAGCGTTCGGGGCTTGATCCTCCGTTGCTGATGAGCGATGTTAATTTCCTGGTTTTCGCTTCGGGCACCAAGTTCCGATGGATTCATTGCGACAGCCGGCTCATCAACGGCATGTCCTGTCACAGCGGCCTGAAGAGCGTCCTTTACCTCTTCAGTACTCAGCCTGCCTGCCTGGCGGGCTTTGGCATGCAAGGCCTCGAGTAACTCAGTTGCTTGGCGAACGGCTGTTTCCTGCCCAATTATTTTCAATCGCCCGTCGCGGTGCGTAATCGCAACTCCGAAATGGTTGCGTATCATCTTCAAATACTGGTCCTGAGGACCAAAAAGGTGAAGAACCGTATTGGGATCAGTCAGGTTGATGTTTGCTTCGCTCATCATCCATTCCTCTGTACTTGTTGGTATGTGGTATGAATGAGCCTACACACTCGGTGCAGGAGTCAAGCCGGAGGCATAAATCAAATAAGCAAGCACAAATCCAGGCAGTAAGGAATCTGTTACGTCCCACAATCCTCCAAGACCTGGCAATAGATTACCGCTATCCTTAAGTCCCGTGTCGCGTTTGAAGATTGATTCCAGCAAGTCCCCAGCAACTCCGCCAAGCGTAAGAGTCAGCCCCAGGACGATATGAGAGTACCATGGCCAATGAAGAGTCTGGTAGATTCGACAACCAAAGAATCCAAAATAAATCCAGCTAATAAAAATGGAAACAAGTATGCCTCCCAGTAGACCTTCGACCGTTTTTCCAGGACTAACATTTGGGCAGAGTTTGTTTTTGCCCAAGCTACGGCCCGCAAAATACGCTCCTGCATCCGCGAATTTGGTGATCACAATAACGCCAACAATAAAGTACAATCCCCAGTTGTATGTGCCAATTTGACGTAGTGAAACAGCAAATGCGAAACACGTACCAAAGTAGCTAGCAATCCACCCTGCCAAGACCGAACGAATAAGTTCATTCTGGCCAGATCGATAGGTTCGCATATGCCAAACAAACCCACCAAGTAACGAGAGCGAACCCGCAAACAAAGGCAACCCCATTTTGCCAAAGGGGCAGTCAACGGGATAAACACTTCCACTTAACGGCCAGTAAACCGGAGTTGCTGCCGCAAGCATAATAAAACCACATCCCAAAAGCGCTGGCCGCTCAACCGGGCCGTATGGGGTGTGACGACACATTGCAGTGCATTCAACTGCACTACCAAAAATCAAATAGGCGCCCAGTGGAATCATCCAAAAACCAGTGCAGTTTTCACACGGCCAACCACTCGCATCTAGCGCAACAAAGACTAGTGAACTACAAATAATAACAACAGCGGAGAGTAATCGATAACGCAGCAAATCGCTCGCCTTTGCTATTTCAAACCGCCGAAGCGCCTATTGCGACTGGCATAATCGCAAATGGCGTCTGCAAAATCTTTTTTTCCAAACTCTGGCCACAGCGTGGGAGTGACCCATATCTCAGCATAGCTAATCTGCCAGAGCAAGAAATTGCTAATTCGCATTTCCCCACTTGTACGAATCAGCAGGTCTGGATCTGGAATTCCCTCAGTATACAGATGTTGCGAGATCAACTCTTCACTAACTTCCTGGGGGCTGATTTTCCCCGAAGCGACCGCGGAAGCAATTTTTGATACAGCGTCCACAAGTTCTGCGCGTCCACCGTAGTTGATTGCCAAACAAAGCGTCATGCCAGTATTGGAGCTGCAGGCCATTATCGTTCGATCCATTTCAGCCTGGACGTCGTCAGGCAGACGGTCCCTCCGACCAATAATGCGAAGACGGAGGTTGTTTTCTATTAACGTTTCGCGTTCGGCAATTAAGTAGCGACGAAGCAAGGTCATCAAAAAATCAAGTTCATGGGCTGGACGTTTCCAATTCTCACTGCTTAGACAATAGAGTGTCAGAACTTGAATGCCGAATTCCCTGCACGCTTCAATAGTCTGCCGAACGGATTCAACACCCTTTAGGTGTCCCTCAATCCTCGGAAGCTCGCGTTGCTGAGCCCATCGTCCATTGCCATCCATAATGACTGCCACATGACGTGGTCGGCGATCTTGAGGGATCAGTTCAATATCTTGACTTTCACTGTCCGCCGCCTGGGATGTCAAAACTGCTACTCCGCATCTAAATGAACATGCGCGATTATGAATTCGGAATCATCACTCGATGTGAGCCTGACGCGTAAACGGCCGGGTCTCGATTACTACAAGAGCCTTTCAACCTGCGGCTCACAGTCATCATTGCGTACGGCTATCAAGTCACTTATCAATAATCGCACCGCACTTATCTGCTACGTTTTGCGATCGGAAACGCTAGATCTATTCAGGATAATTCAGTTTGAAGTCTATTTGGAGGTTGATGCCTGGCTCAGTAGTCCAATAGAGCCGCTTTATCTACAAAAATTGTTTGGCAACGATCCGGGCCAACTGAAACAATCTCAACTGGTACTTCCACCAGTTCTCCAATACGCGCAAGAAACGCATGTGCTGGGGGCGGGAGATCCGCAAGTTCGCGGGCACCGGTAACATCACAATTCCAACCTTGGAGCGTTTCATATACTGGCTTAGCACGACGGATAACGCTGGCGTCACAGGGAAAATCCCTTATCAACTGGCCATCAATTTCGTAGGCAACGCAAATATTCACTTCATCAAAGTGGCCGAGCACATCCATCATCATCAATGCTAGAGCATCGACTCCACTTAATCGTGCAGTGTATCGTACTGCAACAGAATCAAACCACCCACAACGACGCGGTCGTCCGGTTGTCGTGCCATATTCTCGGCCAATATCCCTTATTCTTTGCCCAATCTCACTATTTAATTCGGTTGGAAATGGGCCACCACCAACGCGAGTAGAATAGGCCTTAGCAACTCCAATTACTCGTTTGATCCAGCGGGGTGGGATTCCAGACCCGGCACAAATTCCGACCCCCGATGAATTGCTACTTGTAACGAATGGGTATGTTCCATGATCGATGTCGAGCAAAGCACCTTGAGCTCCTTCCATTAAAAGCCGCTTTCCATCGTCCAGTTCATTCAATAGACGGTTGGTAGTATCGCCTACCATCGGGACAAGATGCTGTGCCCAAAGAGCGGCAGCGTCCGTAATTGCGCCTACATCCAGCTGCGCTGCCAACGACGGCTGGTTCATGCCCCGCAACAGATCCCGCTTTGACTCAACAATCTCAGCTATTCGCGCATGTAAATCACTTGCCCTCAAATCGGTAGTTCGAAACGCAAAATTCCGTCCAACTTTATCTCGATAGCAGGGCCCGATGCCCCGAAGCGTGGTGCCAATGGCCTCGCCTTGAACGGCCATTGCATTCATTGCCTGGTCTTCTAGCAAGTGCCATGGCATAACCATATGAGAACGTTCCGAGATCATCAGGTTTGTGCGGGGCTCTACACCCCTCGATGCCAGTCCGTCAAGTTCCCGAATCAATGTTGTTGGCTCGATGACTACCCCGGGTGTTACGAAGTTCATAACCTGGGGATGCAGAATACCGCTGGGCAGGTGATGCAGTTTATAGACCTGATCACCCGAAACGACGGTATGCCCCGCGTTAGCCCCCCCCTGGTAGCGCACCACGCAATCGTGCTCAGGAGCAAGCAGGTCGACCAATTTCCCTTTGGCTTCGTCACCCCACTGAAGACCTATCACACAAGCTGCTGGCACGGAAAAACCCCGATGAGAAAAAACTACTAATGAATATTGCCCAGATTATTCGAGAATTCTAACGCGTCGCGGCAAACCCATATCAAATGCTGGGCATACTTAACTCTGGACTGCAGAGTTTGTGTGCAGATTACTTTTCGCAGACCAAGTCTGTCCTAAACATGTCGATAGAAGCTGGCGAATTCTCGAATGAGCAGTATCCGTATCCCTCTCTGAAGCGTCAAGTATTGTGTGTTGGCGACGCAAACGCCCAAACAATTCAGAAAATCTGTTTTCGCTGGTCCACTTTTTTGATTTTCCTGTCACCAAGTATCTGTGGTTAGCTACGAATTATTTTTATTTTCCTCGTAAAGTATTCCAATCTTATTGGCTGGGTGCCCTTCGGTGATTTGGCTTAGAGAGAATGCGGTTATGACGCGAGCCATGGTGGTATCAGTTCCACCACAGGTAGTATCAACAATGCGGTTTTGCCGGTAAAATTCAGCTTTCAACAGAAATTTTAGTTGAATACCCAAAGCTACTATGCTGGCGGTAATCTCAAGACCCTTAATCAATAATTACATTTACTATAGAAAACAATTTATATGCCATTACTCATACTTCGAGTGTTCTTTATCTGTGTTGCAGCCGGAATTGCAACTCAGCTCTTGCGAATAGGCGTAGACGGTCCCCCATACACTCCATATCTAGTCATATTTGGTACCGTGCTTTTGTCATTAGGCATCATTGCCATTGATATTTTTACTCCCCGCAAGCAAATCGAGGTTATCTCCGCAATCTACTTTGGATCGCTAGTGGGTTTTCTCTTAACCTATGTCCTTTGGGTCGCGCTGGAGCCCCTTTTCCCAGAAACCAGTCGATACACCGCTCCGGTTCAGCTTCTTTTGGCTGCTACTTTGTGTTACGGGTGTACGAGCCTCCTCTTACAAACCAAAGATGACTTTCGGTTTATCATTCCCTACGTGGAATTTTCCAGAGATTTGAAAGGAGTTCGGCCATTAGTACTGGATACTAGTGCAATCATAGATGGCAGATTGGCCGAGCTAACAGAGACAAACATCATCGAAAGTCAACTGATAATGCCTGGCTTTGTGCTCGCTGAATTGCAGGCGATTGCGGATAGCAGTGATCGGCTTCGCAGAGCCCGTGGGCGTCGTGGTTTAGATATTCTTAACAAACTTCGCAATCAACCACGGATTGAATTCCAAATATACGAGCGTGATTTACCAGAATTTGCAGGTCAACCCGTCGACATGAAACTGGTAATTCTTGCTAAACATTTAGAAGGGAAATTGATTACAGGAGATTTTAACCTGAACAAAGTTGCCAAAGTACATAATGTTCAGGTCATTAATCTAAATGAAGTGGCAGCTGCATTGCGTCCGCAATTCCTACCTGGTGAAGCTTTTGAAGTACGAGTTGTAAAGGCCGGAGAAGGGCCCGAGCAAGGAATTGGCTATCTTGACGATGGTACAATGGTGGTTATTGAGGGGGGTAGGCATCGGATTAATGCTACGCTCCCTGTTGTTGTTACTAGCACGCTTCAAACCCAGGCCGGACGAATGCTTTTTGCAAGGGTGGATGAATCAAGTTCGGTCCGGTCGTCTTCATGACTAATCCGACTAAAATAACCTTGATTAGCTTTCGGTCCCCATCACCAGACTCCGATGGAGAATTAGATCCTCGCGTTGGCACGTAGGACGATTTCATCGAGTTTTCCAGCCAATTACTGAGAAAATGCAGTTCTAACAAGCCAGAATCGATTTCGAGCAAGTATCAAAACAAGTTGTTCGCGCTAGCCTCCCAAACAATCTAACCGTCGATGTTTTAGGAATTCAAAGTCACTTCGTTTTGTTCTCCCCGAATTCGGTCGGCGGGAATTGTGGAGAAAAGTGATCCATGCCCCAGTGCCCGGAATGCCACGCATTCACCGAAAAATCTGAAACACGCTCGTATATTCGCAGGTTTCTTTTTCGCGTTTTTGGGCGAACAAGCTATCGATGCCCAATTTGCAAATATAGATATAGTTTGCCCTTGGAATCTCTCGGCACGGATATCAACAGTCAGGGAAGACCAAGCCGTAGGCGGCACAGGTCGCATCGTCGAAAGCGTTAGAACTCTCAATTTCGCCGGTCTCTCGCTCAAAAAGCCAAACGAAATCGAGGGAAGTAGGTAATGTCCGAGTCAGATTCTACGAATCACCAAAACCAAATCAGAAACTGTTGAATCCAGCTTTACTGGATCGTCAATGTCGTACCAGAAATCGAAACTCTGTTCGATTTTGAGCTCTGGGATTTTACGAATTAAGGTCAGCAACTGCTTTAGGCGGTAGATCCGCAGGGTCATCTCGGTTCGAGTTCTAGTGGGTCTTTCGAGTGGTTTCTGTTTATCTCGAATAAGCATATTGACTCGAAGAATTTCCAACCTTTTCGCGAGTTCCCATTTTAGCACTCGCAAAGTAAAAAACACATGAAACCTTTTCGTTTCGGCTTGCCACCTCTCCGTACATTTCCAGTCCGCATCTGGGGGCATCACGTGAAGCCCGAGGAAGAAAAGGCCACCGACACGTAAGCAGCGAGCGACACTCTGCAAGTGAGAAAGAGCCTCTCGTTCTGTCGCCAAGTGCCGAAAGGTGTTGAAGGTATTGAGTACGACGTCGAATTTTTTGGCGCAGGCAAATGACGTCATGTCGTGGTGAAAAACGTTGGCCTCAAGCTTGCGCAAATTGAGTTGATGTTTCAGATATTTAAGAGCTCGGTCGTTCAGGTCAAACCCGGAAACTTCATATCCCGCTTTTGCCAATGCAATTACTAGCCTTCCGGTACCGCACCCTGGCTCTAAAATGCGCTTCACTGGGCGTGAACCGTAACGTTCAAAAGCCTCTTTCAAAAAGCCGACCTCACGTTCGGTTTCGTCGCGAAATCCAAGATCATAAAATTGCGGAAAGTCATACCATTGATGAGTATTCTCGTTTTGCATCGAACGTGGAATCAACAACTTTCTAGTGCGAATGTTGAGTCTCAAACCCGGCTCGTTGCAAGTAATCTTGCCAGAGCTGTGCGGCTTCGTGTGAGGGGAGCACCACTTCCTTCCAAGCCGGACAACAATAGGAAGCATCCGTGTGACCAGCATGTGAAGTGGAACGCCATTCGCAACCTAAGCCACGAAAAATAGAAGCCAATTCTGCTAACTCTTGATTTGTATCGATATGCTGGGACTGCCATTGGGCGGCACGATAGCGAACTTTTTCGGGCTTTTCGACAGTGCTCTTGGCTTTAGGCGCCGCATCCGGGACATCGGCATCGTACCCATATAGCGTTTCGAAGCCGGTTTGCGAGAACCATTCCAACCAAAGTTCAATCTGATTCTTTGATTCTAGCTCCATGGCTTTCCAAGATCTAGTACGGTACTTTAGATCAGTGTGCCCGTTATGGGGGGTGGTTTGGAGTTCGCAACCTAGCTTTCCAAATACGCTTGCCTGCTCTTTCGCCTTCTCCGGATCATTGAAATGGAGCGACTTCCAAGATGCGACTCGATACGCCAAGACGAACTTGCCGGGTTCCGTCTTGACCTGTTCCGATTGGTCGGCTTGCACCGGCCGAGTTAACATCAACAGGAAAGAAAAACCTATGACGACTTTGAAAGAATGCTTGAAATTCATCCGTTCTCGAATCCTTTTGTCGAGTTCGTGGGCATGAAAACTGGTGCGCATGTAGATTAGCAAAGTTCAACTATTCGATACAACTGGACCTTACCAAGATCTTTTCGAGGGATGCTAGCGTTTCGCATAAAGTTAACACTTGGATTCGCGAGCTACGACTCCTATGCTTCTCCAGAATCGCCAGATTCTCGGCTCAGATCGAATAATCTTGACTTAAATCCCATTATTGGCCGTGAGGCCCGAGGTAGCCATGAATCAGGCACCTGACTGTCCTTAGGAACGCAGCCACTCTTGTAAGTTACTGAGTGAACATAACACATTTCCTCCCAATAACTTACAAGCAGCGTTCAGAACAAACTAATTTGAAGTTTTTCGCCTAATAACTTAATATGTGAATGGTTCCGGCTTGACCAAACAGCTGATGCAAGTGTTGAGCTTAACTAGGTTTTTCGGTTGGTAAAATCCATGAACAAATATGGTCTTGTATTCGCAATAGCATTACCCGCAATGCTCGGTGTCGAAGCAATAGCCCAGGTATGTGGTCCTGCATATAGCGTACAATCTCAAACCTATTTCGAAGAACAATATGAGACACGCTATCGAATCAACTACGAAATAACTTACGAGGATCAGGAGATTACTAGCTATCGCCTCGTTCCCCGAGTGCGAGAGGAAATACGTAAGGTTGCCAAGCCTGTGGTAGAAACAAGCACCGTTGAGGAAAAGTACACGGTTTTGCGTCCGGTCGTTAAGACGGAAATGGTGGACCAAAGTTACGACGAAACCACTTACGTAACTGAGACAAGCGAAAGGGAGGAAACCTACACCAGCTATATGCCGGTGACCGAGACACATTATCAGACACAGCAGTATGTTGTTCAAAAACCGGTAGTTGAAACGCAATACCAGACTCAGCAATACACCACCTACCAACCAATTACGACCTATCAAAACGCGGTCGTTGATATGGGACAGTACGTTGCACAACAATACTACCAACCTGGCGATACTCGTTATGGTTTAAAGTGGCTTTCTGGTGGATGGCAGTCCGACCCGATGGGAGTAAGTGGGTATCGACGTGGAGGACTGGGCTGGGTCCCCTATACGTCGCAGGGCAGCATGTCCTACCAGACGCAGTATCAGGCCAATCCAGTTCAAATTGCTGTTCCTCAGACCTCACTGATGCCTCAGACTCAGCAAATCCAGGTTCCTGTTCAAGTCACCCATATGCAGAATGAAATCGTACAGCAACAAGTGCCGTACAACCTCACTCGAATGCAAGCCGTTCAACAAGTACGCAAGGTTCCGTATTCTGTCAACAAACCTGTGACCCGTCGAATTGAACGGCAAGTTCCGGTTGAAAAAATCGAATATGTAGAACAAGAAATGGTGCGTCCCAGAACTGTAGAGCGTACCAGCATTCAGTATGTTGAGGAACGTGTTCCGGTGCACTACATGGAACGCGAGGCTGTTACATCAATAGTCAAGGTTCCTCGACGAGTTGCCAAGACAGAGCCGTATGTTGTCCGCAAAGTTGTTGCGAGAGTTGTACCGTCACCTGTCATATTGAGTTACAACGATCCCTATTCTGCCGCTATGTACTATGGGCAAAATTCGATGCAGTCATTTCCGGCATCGGAGAGAGTTATATTTGGAGCGCCACGGCCCGTTGACAGTTCAAGCTCAACCGAACCAAACAAGCAGTCGGTCAAGAAAATTGAAACAGAAGATCCTGCAACAAATAGTTCGAATGGATCGAGCAACTCAAATGTTGAGAACGAAAATAGCGCCAGCGAGGCCGAGACAACGACAAATCAACCAGAGAACATTCCCCCGCCCAAAGAAGATCTGGAATTGAGTCCCCCTGAGGCTCCCCACACATAGCGGTTTTCTTTGTTCGTCATGCTGCGGTCGGGCAGTATTGGCATAGCCGGCTTTGCCAGTGTCTTCCCGGAATAATTCTAAAAGATAGAAGCAACTTTGGAAAATCGATATTATTCGCATGTCCAGAGTACAAAAAAGATTTGGATGCGAACACATTTTTGGCAGGCCCAATTGCCACTTCTCCAATTTCTTTGATCGGCTAGAAAACACTGGCGAAACAGTGGTACCCGCGGCATGTATTGAATAGTACTGTTGCGTGCGTTACCGCTGTGATCGAGTTAGGCAAATGCCAAAACAGCTTGGGTGCCGCTAGTGCCACCTAAGCATGCTTTAATCGGAACAAATCGTGTAGACTGGAGTTCAATTTGTACTCCACTTACGAAAATACCGGGCGAGCCTATGCATCACGAATCTGCAATTCGAGGATTAGCAATTGTCTCATTTAGGCCTACCTTTTGTCTTCTGCTGACATTCTCCGTAGCCGTCAGTATTTGCTCATGTCTCTGCGGACGTGACTTTTACTTAACGATTGCTGGAGGATATGCTCCGGAGGGCAATCAAGCCTCATTGGAAGCAAACGTACTATTCTATCAGAACTTCCTTCATCGAAAGGTCAATCGGGAGCTGCAGCATTGGCTCTACTTTGCAGACGGCTTAGACAGCGGTGCGGATCTTCAAATATTGGCTCCCAATCCAGGCAATGTCACTGAGGCGCAAAGACTTCTAGCGGAACTATATCGCCGAGGAAGGCTGAATATTTCATATCGCAACCATGTTATTCCAGGTGTTTCGGGCAAAAACACCTCGCGGGATGTAGGTAGCGGACTGATCGCAATGGCCAAAACAATGCGTGCTGGAGACCGACTAGTTGTTTATGTTACCGCCCACGGGAGTTCAGGAAACGATGACGCACCGTTCAATACGACAATTTCGACCTGGGGTAACCGTTCGATCTCGATGACCCGTTTTTCCTCATGGCTAGATGATCTACCGGCAGACGTCAAAGTCTTGTGTGTGATGGCACAATGTTATTGCGGTGGGTTTGCACACACTATTTTTGAAAATGGGGACGAAAAAGAAGGATTTCCTCGCCAATTGAGAAGTGGATTTTTTGCTCAGAGATTTGATCTTCCAGCTGCAGGCTGCCGCCCAGACATTGAAGACGATGCCGAATATAGCAGCTATTTTTGGGGAGCACTCTCTGGAAAGTCTCGCAATGGAAGAGAGATTTCTGACGTCGACCTCAATGCTGATGGACAGCTATCACTGGCTGAAGCTCACGCGTATGCGGTAGTAGATGGCGAAACAATCGACATTCCAATAAGGGGAACAGAACATTTCCTTCGTTTGTTTAGTCGCATTCCGGAATATGAACTGGATGCTGCCTGGCATTCTGAAACGAAATTCCCTATTGAGGACAACCATGAAGTCGGTAGTGCTTCGAGCACTTCAATCGTCCGTAATAACTTAAAAAGTCTCCATGGATCGTTGTCCACTTGGATTGAAGTTGCCTCGCCAATAGATCGGGCCATAGTTTCTGGTTTGGCAAATAGGCTGGACATTCCTCTGAATAGTAATATTTCCGCTGTCTTTGATGCATACGATGATGCGAGAGAAGCTCGACGTAGCGATGGACGGGGGCGTTTTCGTCGTGGACGAGGCTTCTCAGGAAGAGGTGCGTTGCGAGAGGCAATCGCTGAACAGTGGCCCGAACTGGCCGACGAGCAGTGGGAAAAATCCGACCTACTCCAAGGAAATTCTGCAACGAAACTGTTTGAAGACATCAAAAGCTTGCCCGAATACGCAGCCTATCAAGAGCTTCAGAACTCTTCGCAGGAGCGCAGTGAGAGGGCACTTCAGGCGGAACTGCAAGAAGTTAGAGTACGGCGTCTCATTCAAACGTTGGAAACGATTGTGTTGGAAGCAAACCTTCCCAAACTAGCATCGCCCGATGTTATTCAAAGGTTCCATGAGCTAACTGAATTGGAAAACGAACCGTTTGTTGCCGCGCCATGAAATCATGCATGTTTCAAGGCAAATAGAACGGCATAGACTAGATAGTGTCTCGCACCCATATTCCACACCCAAGGTGGGATCACCTCTTGAACCTCAACCTCATGTGAACTGCTTAACGCACCGCTCTCAATCAGGCGGCAAATCATCTTTGGATTCAAACCACTGAAAAAGTTTCCTGCCTCAATCAGTTTTCGCTGCAACAGCTCAAGACTAGTTTCGCTGATGGAAGTCAACTCAGGACAGGTCTCACTGGAAACCATGTCGGTAAATAGGATCGCCATTCCGTTTGGTTCCAACCAATCGACCATGTTTTGCAAGTGCCGAAGTCGGACGGTGGCGATCAATGGCCAGCTTTCGGACTCAATTTCTACTAGATTGCATGTTGATTTGATAAGTTGCGATAAGACGCAGCAAGAAACAACGATATCGAAACTGTGCGTTTCAAAGGGTAATTGGCGTAGACGAAACGCGACTTCGTTGATTTGAGTACGATCAAGTGCGGCGCTAGAAGATGGTTGCGGAATGACCGATTGTATGCCAGAGAGATCCATCGACTTGCTTGATCGTACTACGCAGGCCAAATGGTCGTTACCTTGTCTATGGATAGCGGAAGCAGTGGCGGACTCATCAATGTCAATCAAATCTATACTGGAGCAGTTACCAGATAATTCGGATAGATCAACATCGTTGCAATTTCCAGCACCCAGCAACGCGACGGCAGGTCGTGAATTATGGATTGAAGAATTGTCTTGCCACCGACGAATACAATTGACAATCAGTGAAGTGCATCGCTCACGATGCGCTGAGAATTGAGTCCAATGATCGGAAGTTTGCCGATTTGCATGTACGGCACTAGCCTTTACATCCATATTCAAACGATTTTCACTTGGCTGAAACCTCTCAACATTCGGAATAGCTGCAGTTGCCAAATAGCCCGGCATGCCGCTCTGAAACCGATGGTTTTAATCAAGGAGAAAGACGTTTAGTGAATTCGATCTGTTACGGTCCGGCAATCATGCTGCGCGTGTTTCAACGTAAAATGCGCTCCATGGGCCCATTTCTTTTCTTTACGACAATCACGTGCCAAATAACAAAAAATTGTATTCGGCACGTGAAGCCAAAGTTAAGACCGGTAGTCGTAGTTTCTAGCGACCGATTGCTGAAATTAATCGCGAAGAGCGGCTTGCGCAGCGGCTAGGCGAGCAATGGGGACGCGGAATGGAGAGCAACTTACGTAATCGAGCCCTACCTTGTGGCAGAACTGGATAGAGGCCGGATCACCTCCATGTTCACCACAGATACCGCACTTCAGTGCATCCTTGACGCTTCGTCCCTTGTTTACTGCCATGTCGACCAATTGGCCAACACCAGAGGTATCCAGGCTTTGGAAAGGATCAACTAAAAGAATGTCTTGAGAGAGATAGTCAGGCAAGAAACTATTGATGTCGTCACGGCTGAAGCCAAAAGTCATCTGCGTTAGATCGTTGGTACCGAAACTAAAGAAGTCAGCTTGGCTAGCCACTTCGTCGGCAGTGAGTGCAGCACGAGGGACTTCGATCATCGTACCGATCAGAATATCGAGTTCACCTGTGAAACCCTTTTCGTTTTTCACCAGAGTGATGGTTTCTTCAGTCTTGCCGCGCAGTAACGCCAATTCAGCCTCGGTGCCAACTAGAGGTATCATGATTTCGGGTTTAGCATCGATCTTCTTGTTCTTGCATTCGATTGCTGCCTCGACGATGGCGCGAACTTGCATTTCCAGGATTTCGGGATAGGTGATGCTCAATCGACATCCACGGTGGCCAAGCATCGGGTTGAATTCATGAAGACCATCCACACGGGCTTTGATTTCTGCTTGATCTACGCCCAGTTCCTTGGCTAGCTCTGCTTGCCCTTTGTCATCATGCGGTACAAATTCATGTAGCGGTGGATCTAGCAGCCGAACAGTCACAGGTAGACCATTCATGGCTGTGAAAATTCCAACAAAGTCATCACGTTGGAAAGGCAGCAGTTTCCCCAGGGCCTTGCGGCGGTCCTCCTCGGTCTTGGCAACGATCATTTGTCTAATAGCCAATGTCCGATCACCGCCAAAGAACATATGTTCTGTTCTGCAAAGACCGATGCCCTGCGCCCCGAATTCACGTGCTCGCTGGCTGTCTTCCGGAGAGTCAGCATTAGTGCGAACTGCCAATGTTCTATATTTATCCGCCCAGGTCATTAATTCCGCAAAGTCACCAGATAGGCTAGCTGGTTGCGTGGCCACTGTTCCGGCAGCTACCTCACCGGACGTACCATTGATACTCAGCGTATCGTTCTCACCGTAAACCTTACCATTAATGGTGGCTGTCTTGGCTCGAGCATCGATCTTGACTGCTCCGGCACCTGCCACACAGCATCGTCCCCATCCACGGGCCACAACGGCTGCGTGACTGGTCATGCCACCGGTGCTAGTCAGGATCCCGACTGCAGCGTGCATACCGTCGACATCCTCAGGGCTAGTTTCTTTTCGGATTAAGATAACCTTTTCACCATTGGTGGCTCGAGCTTTGGCGTCTTCGGCAGTAAAGGCTAATTTACCAACAGCTGCACCAGGGCTGGCCGGCAAACCAGAAGCAATCTTCTCGGCGGCCGCCCAGGCCTTGGTATCAAAACTAGGTAGCAAGAGTTGTGTTAGGTCTCCAGCAGGTACGCGTAGGACCGCTTTCTTTTCATCGATCAAACCTTCGCGAACCATCTCGCAGGCTATTCGTACGGCAGCCATTCCAGTTCGTTTGCCGGTACGCGTTTGGAGCATAAATAGAGTTCCCTTTTCAATCGTGAACTCAATGTCCTGCATTTCCTTGTAATGATTTTCCAGCGTATCTTTGATCGTCATTAGTTGCTGGTAAACTTCATCGTTCCACTTGCTCATTTCTTCTGTTGGCTGAGGTGTACGAATACCGGCTACTACGTCCTCTCCTTGAGCATTGACGAGAAACTCGCCAAAGAACTTGTTCTCACCTGTATTTGGATTGCGGGTGAAGGCAACACCGGTCCCAGAATCATCTCCCATGTTTCCATACACCATGGATTGGCAATTCACTGCGGTACCCAACAAACCGCGAATGCCTTCAATTTCACGATATTTCACAGCCTTATTCGTCATCCAGCTCTTGAATACGGCCTCTATGGCTTTTTCAAGTTGTTTCATAGGATCTTGAGGGAAATCTTCTCCCGTATGCTCTTTGTAAAGCGTCTTGTACGCTTCGCAAAGTTCCTTCAGTCCTTGAGCTGGAACCTCAGTATCTTCAGTAGTGTTGTAGGTTTTCTTGATTTGGTCGAAGGCATGTTCAAAATGCTCGTGATCAACGTTCATTACGACATCGCCAAACATATTGATCAAACGTCTATAAGCATCGTAAGCAAAACGTTCGTTGTTCGTCGCTTTGGCCAAACCAGCAGTTGAAACATCGTTGAGGCCAAGATTTAAGATCGTATTCATCATACCGGGCATTGAGACGGCAGCACCGGAACGGACAGATACGAGAAGTGGAAACGTATCATCGCCAAACTTTTTACCCAATTCGCCTTCGAGCGTGGATACGTTTGTGCGAACCTCATCCATCAAGCCAGCGGGTAGTTGCTTGCCTGACTTGTAATACGCCTCGCAACATTCGGTCGTGATAGTAAATCCAGGGGGGACCGGTAATCCAATGGATGTCATCTCAGCCAGATTGGCGCCCTTGCCACCTAAGATTTGTTTGCTGACTCCGGTACCATCGGTTCTTGTCTTGCCGAAATAATAAATCATCTTGTTGGACATGGCCGCTTTTCGAACCTCCAAACTTCAGTTGTGTTGCCGCGCGAGCGGCGTTAGAACTTCTTACGTTGATTAATGTACGGAATGTCATTTGCTGGACAGGTAGTCCAAATGCGACAAATCCGACAACAAAAGAACTGGACTCACTTTTTTCCTGAAACGCCGCATCTGTTTTCGAAAGTCGGTTCATCAGCCAGCGAGGTAACTGAAAGATAAGCTTGCTTTCAACAAATAGTGAATTTAGGTTGTTCGATAGTATCATGGAGGGCGCGAATTCGTGCCCTCTAAGATGCTTAAGGGAAGTTGTAGGTACACTCGCCGTTGTTGAAGCGAAAACGCTACTTACATCAACGACAACCTCAAAATACATTAGTATTGAGGTGAAGATATTACCCTTACCAACCTTTCACTATCACTGATCGAAACAATACTGTACGGCCCCCAAATCTCAGCAGGCCATTGATTTGCGCAACATTTGCAGGTTTGGGAGCGAGTGTACTGCCCCCCCTGAAAATCGTCAATCGGGAGCCGACTTCATCGTGGCCCCAAGCAACCCATTGAAGCACAATATGCGATTCAGACTACGGATAGCGATGGAATGAATTCTTCCGTTAAGGGTTTCTTATTTGTTGGGCATGGCACCCGCTCGTTGTTCGGCCAAAGCCAAATGCATCAACTTTTCGTTAAGCTGAAGAGCATGCTTGAGCCAGAGCTGTGTGCGTTGGGTTTCTTGGAGTTGGCGAAACCAGACTTGGAATCCGCAATAATCGCACTTTCAGAGCAAGGTGTTGAAGAGTTGGTGGTTATTCCAGTGCTTCTATTTTCAGCCGGGCATGCTGAACTTGACATTCCAACAGCTGTACATGAAGCAGCCAAACGCCATGGAATTGCCCGCGTGCATTTTCGTCAACCGTTGGGAGCTGGGCGAGAATTAGTTGAACTTTCGGGAGCCATTTTTCGTTCGGCGGTCTGCGAGGAGAATCAACATTGCCAATCCTGTTGTGAGGGTAAACAGTGTTGCGAAACTTCCTATTTACTCGTTGGTCGAGGAAGCAGTAGTGCGACGGCTACTCAAGCAATGTTGGAGTTTGCTCGTCATAGACATAAGTTAACACCCACACCTTGGCACGCAGTGGCCTTCGTGTTTGGTCAAAAGCCCAGCCTTTCAGATGGCCTTCAATTGTTACGTGACAGTGGGCAACCCACCTTGGTAGTCCAGCCCCATTTGCTTTTCTTCGGCTCCGTATTTGACCAAATAAGGCAGGAAGTAATGCGATACCATCAAGACAATCCTCACCAGAGGTGGATAATAACCCAACCTTTAGGTGCCAGCCAACAATTGGCGAACATTTTTTATCGTATAGCGACCAGCTAAGCCAAGTAAAAAGTGAACGAACAACTCTTTACCTATTTCTTGGTACTAGTTCCCTGTCTCGGCATAGCTGCGCAGTGGATTGCATGGCGTTTGCAGGTGCCGAGCATCTTGCTTTTACTCGCATTTGGGCTCCTTCTGGGAGTCTGGATGTCACCCGATCGAATCTTGTCTGAGATTGCTCACACAGATGAATCGATTGGACCTAAATTGCTGTTTCCATTGGTTTCCCTATCTGTAGCTGTCATCCTATTCGAGGGTGGATTAACTCTGCATCTCAGGCGTTTGGGGACTAGTGCTGGCATTGTTACACGTCTGATCCTAATCGCCTCACCTATCACATGGGGAGCAACAGCTTTATGCGCTCATTTCTTGCTAGGGTTCAGTTGGCAGCTGTCCGCTTTACTGGGAGCAATTCTTATGGTGACTGGGCCGACTGTGGTAGGCCCACTCCTGCGTCAAATCCGCCCCAATAGACGAGTAAGTTCCGTGTTGCAATGGGAAGGTATTCTCATTGACCCAGTTGGCGCAGTTGCAGCGGTCCTAGTTTATGAGGCGGTTGCACATACTCAGACCATTTCTCCCTTTGAAATGGTCAATATTGTTCTACAGACGCTTGGTATCGGCGTAATCCTGGGTGGCATGACCGCAGGATTTTTGGTGTTGCTGTTGCGTCAGTATTTGATTCCAGATTTCTTGCATGGGGTCTTTTTTCTGGCAGTGGCGGTGGGAGCATTCGTACTAAGCAATATGCTTCGAGAAGAGTCGGGTCTTGTTACTGTTACGATTCTTGGCATTTGCCTTGCCAATCAAAAATATGTTAGCGTCGAACACGTGCTAGAGTTCAAGGAGCATCTCAGAGTCTTACTCATCAGTTGCTTGTTCATCATATTAGGGTCCCGCTTGCAGATTAGCTCGCTAGCAGCGATCGGCTTGCGAGGTGTTCCTTTTTTGCTGACAATTATCCTTGTTGTTCGACCCTTGTCGGTTTTTTTAGCGACGATTGGAACCGGATTTCCAACTCGAGAAAAACTATTCATTGGAGCTGTTGGACCGCGTGGAATCGTGGCAGCCTCTGTAGCCAGTGTTTTTGGATTGAAACTTGCTTCTATTGGTACAGAAGGGGAATTCGTTGCACTATCCCAGGCTGAAATGTTAGTGCCGGTGACCTTTCTTGTGATCTTAGGAACTGTAGCTGTATGCGGGCTGGGGGCGGGCCCCCTAGCAAGACGGCTGGGGCTGGCTGAGGCAAATCCGCAAGGAATCTTGTTTGCAGGTGCTTCTCGCTGGGTCCGAGAAATTGCAATTTCGCTTCAGCGACTCGAAGTTCGCACTCTGCTAATTGACACAAATTACGGTAATGTTACTGCCGCAAGAATGGCTGGCTTGACAGCGCATTGTGCCAATGTCCTCTCAGAGCATGTTCAAGAAACGGAAGACTTGGCGGGAATAGGTCGGTTCCTAGCAGTAACTCCCAGCGACGATGTAAACACGCTTGCTGCGATGGAGTATATTCATATCTTCTCTCGGGCAAACGTATATCAACTAGCATGTACCTCAAAATCCCATCAACGTTGGGAGTCGATACCAGAGACGAGGCGTGGCCGAGAACTGTTTGTATCGAGCCTCAATTACCAACAAATGGAAAACCTCTTCTCTCAAGGTGGAGTTGTCAAGGTGACCGCCCTAACGGAGACTTTTTCCCTGGCCGATTATCGCGCTAGGTATCCCGGCGCAATCATCTTGATGGTCCTGAGTGCGGAGAAAACACTCAAGGTTCAAACGGTAGGTGGGACGTTGGAAGCAAACGCTGGTGACCGACTAATTGCCGTTTTGCCCAAACCTATCGATAAGACCGAACAAGATCAAGAATCCAATAAGGTTGACTGATGTTTATACATGTAGCAATCGCGGTAATTCCCATTGCCATTTATGTACTATTAATCGGTATGCTACGCCTACGTCGTCGCCCGCTGATAACAACCGGTTGGAGAGACACTTTTACTCTGGGCCTGTCACTGATAGGCCTAGTTGCTGTAGGACCTATGCAACTTTTCTTTCCCACTGAAGCTGCTTTACGATGGCATTCCTGGGTGTGGCTTGCATTGATACTGCTTTACGTTTTGATTTTAACCATGATCATGCTGAGCACAAAACCAAGATTAATCGCCTACGGCATGAGCTTGCGCCAATTCATGGACATCATGTTATCAGCCGCAAAAGCTGTGGATGTCGACACGCGTTGGGAAGGAGATGTATTGAACTTGCCAACGAGTGCTATTCAATTTGTTATCGAGCCGACAGGCAGTACTACAGTCCATCAGGTTGTCTATGTAGGGACGCTTTACAATCTACAGGACTGGATGGCGATTGAAAAAGAATTTGTGAAGCGAGGTTCTCAATCCGAATGTGCTCGTTCACTAATCGGCATGCCTCTCGTGCTCGGCGGCATGCTGTTGTTAGCGGCTGCTGTAACCCCCATTATCTCAAGCCCCCAAGAGGCATTGACGCAGCTAAAACAATTTTTAGATCGTTAACTCCAGGAGGCACCTGACTTTCGTTAGGTGCTCTTATGAATTGTCAACTTTGTCCTCTGACTTACTCAAACAAGCCCTTTTCTGACCGCCCAAACAGCAGCTTGAGTTCGGTCCGAGACGCCAATCTTTCGCAGAATGTGTTGCACATGCTCTTTGACGGTCTCGTAACTGATTCCTAAGGTGGTTGCGATTTCCTTGTTCGTGAGACCATTTGCAAGCTGAAAAAGTACTTCACTTTCTCTTTGAGTGAGAGGCACTTCCACGTCGGATACTACTCGAGGGGTTGCAAGTGCGCCAGTCACTCTACGTAACTCTTCTCGAGTCCAAATAGCATCGCCGCGTATGGCACTATGAATTGCTTCAATTAGCTTTTCCCGATTATCGTGCTTGAGCACATACCCAGAAGCGCCAAGTGCAACTGCACGGGCAACATAGGTCGGATTGTCATAGGTTGAAAACATGACAACTGGAAGCTCCGGGTAATCCAATTTCAATCGTCCCAGAACATGTAGGCCATCCCCACCCGGCATTCGAACATCCAGTAAAACGACATCTGGTTTTTTGTTGGCGACCTTTTCTAGTACCTCGTCACCAGTGATCGCCTCGTCAACTATTTCAATTCCAGTACCAGCCAGAATGTTTCGCAACCCCAGCCGGACGACAGTGTGATCGTCTGCAATTAACAAAGAAATGGCCATTCAATCTCTCGCCGTTGAAGAATACTTACAAGAAGAGTTTTCCGCAGGCAGGCCTAAGCCGCTAGGGATAACCACACTTCAGCACCGCGTGAATTTCAAAACTGCAGCGCCTGAACATATGGTACCACCCATTAGTGCTGATCTATCAGGTGGGGCGCAGGTACCAATTGGGGTTAGGCTTCTTCTAATTTAGTAGCAAATTGTGGGTCAGTAAACCTCATTTCGGTCGATTAACCCATCCAAATTTTTGTCTAAGGCGGAAAAATCGTCGCTATCGCCAAGAAACTCGTTTGTGTTCACAACTCCATCTTGATTCATATCCATGGCGCTGAACCAATCTAATTCCTCTGGAGACCCTCCACCAACAGGTTGGATCATAGCATCCAGTCGCTGGTCCGCTCTATCAATTTCAAGTGACACCATAAGTGGTAGAGCAGCGGGTTCAAGACGTCCATCCAAAAATAAGGTCTCGAGTCGGTCGGATGCCGCCCGTCGCTCCAATTCAGAAAGCCGCTGATCCCCATTGGCATCCAGTAACTGGAACCATGGCAGCTGCGTAGTTTTCCATCGAGCTTGAAGCCTCGCACCTTGCCGAAGCATGATCCATTGCCACAGTTTTTCAACTTCCTCATCGGAAAGCTTCTGATTTCTGTCGCCATCGATCACCTCGAAAGCATTTTCACCTAATCCCAATTGCTGGCGAATTGTTGCTTGGAGGCTCTCGTTCCCCAATGCTGTCTCGAGTTGGTTCTTAATGGCTTGCGATGATAGACCACGAAAACTATCCGTGACCTTAAGATCCAGCAAAATGTTGTGACTGAAAAGCTGGCCGCCGGATGGATTCGATTGCCAATTGAAGTTCTTGTATTCCTCGAGGAAATTGACCTCCAAAGTTGGCATCTGAGGTTGGACTTCAGCAAGTTTACTCGCTGCTGCGAGAGTGTTGGGAAATTCGACGTCAATTTCAACGTCAGCAGAAATTGAGAATATTGCGTCCAATTCATGCATAGAAATTTCCTGGTTTTGATCACTATCCAAACGCAGCCACGCTTTGTCATCCCAATCGTTCCAGTGAGATCGAGAGATTACATCTTGGATTGTGTAGAATTGCAAAAGCTCGCGAGTTTGGGTTCTACTGCGAATTGACTGATTGCTTGAATCTTTGCCGGTAGGTTCTGGCCTACTATTCTCATCCATATACATCGAAATAACGGTTTGAGAATCAAGAAAGCTTCGCACACTTATCATTGCACTGTCGCTGGACGGCCCACCATTTGCTTCGCCAAATGATACAATTCCATCATTATTTCTATCCAGACCTGTCAGAATCGAGTCATTTTGTCGGACTTCGGCTAGTTCCAGTATCGAGTTTTGGTTGGAATCCAAAGGGCCAAACACACTCATTGATGGGGCAACGTCCTGTTCGGAAAACTGAATTGGAGAGTTTCGCGACAACCCTCGCGTGGCGAACCGATGCAATTCATTGATATTTGCAATTCCGTCTCCATCCTCGTCATACATCGACAACACCTGTGCCCGTTGCTCTGTAGTCGGTAATAGATTTCCAAGCCAACCAGACTGAATTACAGGGTGATCCAGGATTTGATCCCAACCGAGATTTTCCATGCTATCGGCAAATATTCCACTTAGCACCTGGCTGAGCAGCTGTTGGTTGGCTTCTTCGAGCGTCGAATCTGCGAAGGAAAACCTTATATCGCAAATAACGGGACCATCGATATTCAACACCAACAATCGTAGCGTCGACCATGCATGTTTCTGTTCCACAGGAGCAAGCTCACTATCTGATCCAGCATCCTGGAGTGTGGGTTCCAGGGTACTTTTCTCAGGCAATGAAGTTTCGTCAGCCGAGAGGGCAGCTGACGGAGGTTCTGGAACTGCCGTTACCTCATTTTTGAGGGGCCTAATGCTTTTCTGGCTTTTATGATTGCATCCAGCCCCAAGCATGGTGCTTAACAATAGCCACAGGCCCGAATAAAAGAGACGCATGTCGCCATTTCACCGTGTTTGTACCTCGGAACCGATCTCTATTAAGTCCATTCTACAAGTTTCAGGTTCCCGCGAATACCAAAATCACACTATAGAAACACGCTAACACCAAAACTTAGAAAATGTGCATCCAAGTGGTTACTGAGACTAGTCCCCGGGATCGCACCTACCAAGGGACTAAAAATCGGGCCAGTTCTCGTATTAGGTAGCATATAACTGTAAGCAGCGTTCATCGAAACAGATTCTGTGGGCATGTAGGATCCGCCGCAACTTACCATATGCTGATAAATAAGTGGCGAAGCCAAGTTGAAAAACGCTTCGGAATTCCTGACTGGATTTTGATTGTAGGTGTAACCACATCTAATCTTGGTTTGCTCCCAAAGTTTGTATTCCATACCCACAGCCGTAGAGAGAACCGAGCTCCAGTCCAGTCCCATGAGTCGCCCCGTTGCATCGAAAGTGGCTCGATCGCCCAAGCCGTTGGTGTTTTGGTAGTCAAAATATCGAACGTCCAATGCAACCAGTAAGTTTTCTCGGTTGGTAAAAGATGTACCGAGAGAAAGTATCAGGGGAAGGTCTAGATCTGTATGAAGAGTGCGAGGACCTCCGTTGGCATCCGTACTATAAAACTCAAAGGTTTCCATCCAAGTTGGGCTCTTGAGGGAAGCTCCGAGTCGCCAGCAAGGATTGACAATGTAGTAGGTACCAAGTTGGAATCCAGCCCCCCAATGATAACGGCTACTTCTCCCGTTCGCATAACTCCCGTTGGCGTTTGGAGAATCGAAAACAAATGGATCAACTCCGATCTGGCCCATGGTTATCGTGGGACCGGCCGCAACGGAAAGTTGATCGGTTAGAGCCAAGGACCCGACTGGAGCAATTTGCAGAAAACTGCCTTCTGACGTAATGCTGCCTAAACCATTGGGTGGTGCCATGAGAACTGGATTCTGTGTGTCAGAAGGCAAATTGGTTTTGAAACCTGCCACGCCATGAACTCCAAGGCCAATCGTTAACGAGGGATTTTGAGTTTTGTGAATCCAGCCCACGTTAGGAATTGGGAACACCCCCGGATCCGATTGAGTACTTCCCGAGAGTGGACCAAAACTAGAGTCAACTCGGTGGTTGGCCATCAACAAATCGACACCAAATGACATTTCATCATTGGCAAGTCCGCTAATGGAGGCTGGGTTCCAGTAAAGTGCTCCCATCGCATCGATGGGAGCAGCGGTGCCCGCCCCCCCCATGGATCGATTAATGGGTCCTGCGGTGGACATGATGATGCCCTGTGCCATCGTAGCTACTGACGCCATACTGATCAGTCCGCACATAATTGTGCAGCGCAAAACGACCATAACCGTGCCCTTCCGCCTTTTCTTCGACGCCTTCCGTGCTACAGCATATTCTCACGACTATCGGGGTCGTTTAGGAAAGCAAACCGTCGAGGAAGCCTAAGTGATACAATCGAACTGACTTGGAGATCTAATTGGGCGTTCGTTTGATATCGGCTAAAGTTCTGGACGTCCGCCACAAATGCTTGTCGTTTATTAGCACACAAATGGCAAATTTTGAGGTGGCTGGCGGGTTAAGCTCAAAGATTCTTTGCTAGCGAAGGACTGGCATTTGCCTGCGGAGTCTTTTAAACTCATAAGTCGCCAAGCAGCTGTTTGGCAAAATGCTGGTTCCGCCTAATTCTTCGACTGCTCCGTAAATGTCAACACTTATGTCTCCAAGCAATATCCTTCGTACTCTCATCGCCTGTTCAGTTTGCCTCATAGGCACATCTCTTTTTGCACAGGACTGGACTCGTTTTAGAGGAGCCAATGGAGTTGGTCGTGCAGATACCTGTACTGTGCCATTGCCTTGGCAGGAACAAGATATTGCTTGGAAGAAGGAACTTCCAGGAATCGGCAATAGTTCTCCCATCGTATGGGGATCGCACATCTACTTGATGAGTGCTGATCCAAAAACGGCCACTCGCTATTTGCTTTGTCAGGACCTATCAACAGGTGACGATGTTTGGCAACACGAAATTCAGTCCAGTCCCTATCACCTTCATGCACGCAGTAGCTTCGCATCCACTACAGCCTGTGCGAATGCGAGCGCAGTATATTTTGCTTGGGCTACACCTGATAATGTCACCCTGCGAGCATTCTCTCATACCGGAAGCGAAATATGGACGCGCAACTTAGGACGTTATGTGAGCCAGCATGGTTTTGGGGCTTCACCATGTCTAGTCGGCAATAAGTTGATTCTCTTTAACAGTCAAGCTGCTATGGAACTTCCAGAGGGAGTTGAACCTGGACAAAGTAAAGTGATGGCATTCGAAGCTCAAACTGGAGAGCCAATCTGGGAAACCAATCTGATCACAACGCGCGCTTGTTACGGAACTCCAACCGCATTCACCGACGTTTCTGGAAAGCAAGCGCTGCTGTTTGCGAATACAGGAAACGGAATCTTCGCAGTCTCAATTGAAGATGGGGAAATCCTCTGGAACACCGAAGTCTTTACTAAGCGAT
>JAGQOY010000238.1 GCA_020427005.1 Planctomycetales bacterium | reverse complement strand
AATCTAGTGGACGATTATTAACCCGAAGCGTCAGAGCGTCAGCGAGGGGCTGGGCACATTCCCTCGCTGACGCTTCGAGTTACTTTTTCAGCAGCCTGCTAGGACTTCTTGGTTGATTTTTTCTTGGCCCCCTTTTTCTTTTTGGGAGCCGTTTTTTTGGCAGCTGTGGCAGCTTTTTTGGTGGGTCGTTTTTTGGTGCCACCCGCAGCGGCCCTCGCCGCCAGTAACTCCAGAGCCTGCGGCAAGGTCAGCTCGCTAGGATCGGCATCCTTGGGTAAGCTCGCATTTGTTTCGCCATCGGTTACATAGGGCCCATACCGTCCGTCCAGTAGTTGTACTGGATTGCCGGTGATCGGGGATGGCTCGAAAATCTTGATAGGTTCTCGCTTAGCGGCTCTCCCTCTGCCCGCTGCTTTCGGCTGAGCGAGCAGCTCTATCGCTTGATCGAATGTGCAGTCCAGCGGAGAAAGTCCTGCCGGCAAACTTCTGGTTTCACTGCCACACTTGACGTACGGTCCAAACTTTCCGTTGCTGACAATGATCGATTCGTTGAGATCAGGGTGGACGCCAAGATCCTTTGGCAATTCCAAAAGCCTAAGAGCCACCTCTAAATTGAGGTCTTCGACGGTCATACCTCGCAGCAGGCTGGCGTTTCGTGGCTTTTCTTCATCATCAATATGTCCCAGTTGGACGTACGGGCCAAAGCGTCCAGCCTTTACATACACGGGCTTGCCTGTTACCGGGCAATAGCCCAACGGCTCGTCACCTTTGGCCGCTTGTTCCAAAAGCTCAAGCGCCTTTTCGAGCGTAATTTCGTCCGGTGGAACTACGCCTGGTATGCTGGCCTTTCGTTCTCCTTGTTCAATGAAAGGCCCGTAGCGACCTACTCTGACAAAAACCTCGGAAGCCCGGTCGTCTTCAGATACTAGACCCAGAGAGAACCGGCTGGTGTCCCGAGCGTCGATTTCCTTGACCTTGGATTCCAGCAGCGGACGAAGCCCAATAGCTTCACTGGAAGGACTTCCGTCGATGCCAAAATAGAACTTTTGCAAGTAATCTTTGAAGCCTGTTTCGTCGCGACTGATCGAATCCAGGTAATCTTCCATTTGGGCGGTAAAAGCATAGTCGACTAATGATGCAAGATGTTCTTCCAGTAATCGAATAACAGAAAATGCCGTCCAGCTTGGTACAAGTGCATTGCCCTTCTTGAAAACATAATCTCGATTCTGAATCGTATCGATAATTGAAGCATAAGTACTTGGTCGACCTATACCCAATTCTTCGAGCGTACGAGTCAAAGAAGCTTCTGTGAAACGAGCCGGTGGTTGAGTCGTGTGGGACTTGCCTTGCAGTTCATGGCAAACTAGGTTTTGATTGATCTTCATATCTGGCAACAAAACTTCTTGCTGCGCCAACTCTTCGTCCGGGTTGTCGCTACCTTCAACGTAGGCTCGCAAAAATCCTTCGAAATCGATTGTCGTCCCACTCGCTTGGAAGATTGCCCCTTCGGCCTCGATAGTAACGGTCACGCGACGTTTCTCCGCGTCGGCCATCTGGCAAGCGATGGTGCGTTTCCAAATCATATCAAACAAGCGGAATTGCTCTTCGGTCAATTGTCCCTTCAGGTTGCCCGGTAGTTGAAAAGGATGTCCTGCAGGGCGAATGGCCTCGTGAGCTTCTTGGGCATTTTTTACTTTAGTAGCGTAGGTCCTCTCCTGCGGAAACAAAAATTGTGCGCCATACTCTTGCCTAACCAAGTCCCGAGCTGCAGCCACGGCTTCCTTCGCCAAAGAGGTGGAATCGGTACGCATATACGTTATGTAGCCGTTCTCATACAGACTCTGCGCGATCTGCATCGTGCGTCGAGCCGTGAAGCCCAGCTTGCGGTTGGCCTCCTGCTGTAGCGTACTGGTGGTAAATGGAGGTTTGGGTTTTTCCCTGTATGGCTTGACCTCAATGTTCGTAACAGCAAACTTGGCTGCACGTAGACGCTCTGCCAAGTCCACTGCCTCTGCTTCGCTCAACAACAAAAGGTTGGCATCTTTGAGTTGTCCTGTTTTTGGATTAAAATCTTTGCCGCTAGGAAGCTTGCGACCAGAATAGCTAACCATCACGGCATTGAATTTCGCTGCGTCAGCCGGAGAAAAAGTGCCAATCAAATCGGCATACGTTGCTGATCGAAATGCCATTCTTTCGCGTTCTCGGTCGACAATCAAACGGACTGCAACACTTTGTACGCGACCTGCAGATAGCTTGGGACCGACTTTTCGCCATAACAGCTGGGACACATCAAAGCCATACAAGCGATCGAGGATGCGTCGAGTTTCCTGAGCACGAACCAGAGCTTCATCAATCTTCCGAGGATGGTGTAAGGCATTTTCAATTGCCTCTCGGGTAATTTCGTGAAATACAAGCCGATGCACCGGAACCTTCGGCTGCAGCACTTGTTCCAGATGCCAAGAAATAGCCTCTCCCTCTCGGTCTTCGTCCGTCGCCAAATAGAGGTCTTTGCATTCTTTCAAGAGGGACTTCAGTTTGGAGACTTGCTTTTTCTTGTCCGCCGGCACGATGTACACAGGCTGGAAGTCCTCATCAACATTTACCCCCAAATAGGCCCATTTTTCGGACTTGTATTTTTCAGGCAGCTCTTTCGCGCCTTGTGGTAGATCGCGTATGTGCCCAATGCTAGCCTCGACCGTAAAGTCTTTGCCCAAGAACTTTGAAATCGTCCGTGCTTTGGCCGGAGATTCGACAATGACTAGTGACTTGTCTTTGCTCATGGAATTCACGAAAAAAGGAAAATGCTAGCGATCAATTGAAATCGATCGAGATGATGTGCACGCTACTATGGGTTAGTTCGAAACGAGATAAATAACATTTTTGCCGATGACCAGCCAGTATGCCGCCCCCCCAATTCCAGGCACTTTCTCCTCGGTTTTCGCGTTTTTTAATTCTCATCTTGGACGGATCACTTTCATTCTTAGGAGGACATTTTGTTCAAAAGTACTTACTATGGCTTACTATTTTATCCATAGTGATTGCTTTTGGTTTCGCTCATGCGCACGGCATCTTCGTAGTGACCCATCAAAGAACTTAGGGTGCTCCCAGGTGAAAACTGCTCGGGGACTTTAAATGGACAAAGGCTTTCATTGCCCGTTCGGCTGTTGGTTTTTTAGTAGTTCAAGGAATTCTTAGCAGCCAGTCGACCGAAGCTGGAAAAACGTAATCCGTATCGGAAGTAACGATTTTTCGTCCGATTGGGCCCAAAGATCGCGCGAAAGCAATTCGTCGCAGCAGCACAGCGTTCTTCAAACAAACGAAAGGTTCTGCAAGCAAACGACTCGAATCGAGTACCCCCACCAGATTTCTCCCTACCTGGTTTCTGGGATCCACTTTCGGCCTCTGCGATTCACGCCTACTTTGCTATCCTGAATGGCTTGCAACCTTGTGCGTAGGGAATTACGGCATAAAATCGCTTAACCTACGTGAGGTTGAATTACCAGTTGACTTTCGAAGTCAATGTTTAGCGCCCGATGGCGATCTTTTTGTTTGTACTGATACAGATCGTACGGTCGAGAAAAGTCACTCTTATCGCGGCGTAACCAAATCAGGAATTGCAGGATGTCGAACCCTTTAGCAATCTTTCGCAAGAATCAAAAGCTTTGGATGGCCGGGCTGGTGTTATTAGCTCTTTTGGCTTTCGTTGTCGTTCCCAGCATTCAGCAATATGCGGGTTCTGGCCAAGCCAATCTCGCCAACGCTCAGGTTGTAAGCTGGGAAGGGGGTAGCCTTACAGTAGGCGACCTTGACTTCGGCATGCAGCAACACGGACGACTTGAGCGATTTTTGAATGCGGTGGCGAAGGAAGTAATGCAAAATGGGGGGCGTCCGCAAGTTCCCGGCTTTCAATTCGATCCTCAGCAGGGGGCAATAAACCTTGGAATCATGCCGGTCCAATCTGCTGACGACTTGTGCCGTGTGCGAATTTTGGCCACTAAGGCAAAGAACTTGGGAATCGTTTTTTCTGATCAATCAGCAGATGAGTTCCTGCTTGCATTCTGCGACAACCGGCTCGAAACCAGCCGCATTGAAGAGATCTTGTTTGAGTCCTCTGGAGGTCTGCTGCAAAGCTACGACGTACGAGAATTGATCAAGCACGACTTGGCAGCAGCCACAGTATTCAATTTGGGCAGAACTGGTCTGGCCACGCTACCTCCCGGTGAGCTTTGGGATAATTTCCTAAAACTGAACCGGCAGGCCCGAGTAAGGGCTTTTCCCGTTTTTACGGCAGATTTCTTGAAAGATGTAAAGGGTCAGCCCACCGATGCACAAGTGCAGGATATTTACAATGATGGGATTTCACGGTTTCCCGACCCTGCCGCACCTGAGCCTGGATTTCAGCGTCCCGCACGTGTGAGTTTGGAATATGCTGAGTTTAGTCAAGCTACATTCCTAGAACGGGAAAAAGCTAAACTAACGGATAACCAACTCCATGCTGAATACGAACGTATGGTTGGACTCGGGCAACTGCAAACTCCAGTGGAACCCGGGCCGGGCGGCAATGTAGACGGGAGCCTACTCGAAAGTGGAGCTTTGGAACTGCCGGGTAGCCCTGAATTGTCCAATCAGAATACAGACTTGAATGGTGATACTGCCCAAAATCCCGAAGGCACGGCTGCTTCGGACACCAATTCGGCAACGCCCGAACCATCGGAACCTAGTAACGAGTCCACCAACAACAACGAATCTGGCGATGGCGCCTCGACCGAAGCCCCTGCTGAAGCGTCCCCGGCTCCGGACAATCAGAGCTCTCAGGTGAACCAGGATAGAGTCCAATATGTTTCGCTGATTCAGGACACCGATTCGACTAGCGAAGCTGCGCAGTCCAATCCTCCATCCGACAGCACTCCTGAATCGAGTTCTGAGGCCATCGCCGAAGCGAACGCCAACGATCCTCCTCCGGTAGTCCAGCCTCCGCAACTTGGAGAAGAGTCCTCTACCGAGACAACGTTGACTGAAAACCAGCCTATTATGCGGACCCTTAGTTTTGAAGAAGCTCGAGGACAAGTTGCGGATTCGTTGGCTAGACCGCTTGCTACAGCAGCGATGGATAAGTCCATTGCTGATTTGAAAAAGACTATGCAAGTTTATTATGAAAAGCATCGGAGATTTGTCGCCAGCAAAGAAAACAAGCTCCCCACTGAAAGCGAAGAACCCATTGCACCAGATCTCAAAAAACTCTCTACCGAATTTGGTTTTACCTACGGTGTCACTGGACTCATTGACATCGCAAATCTAGCGCAAACCGAATTGGGGTCCAGTATCATCATCGAAGCAGAATCGATGACCATGGAGTCGGTTTATCAACGAGTAATGACATCCGTCAGCCCGCTCTATCAACCCATCGAGAGTTTCTTTTTCGACCGTCAAGCTTTCATGCGAGGAGAAATGTCCGAGACAAAGAAACATCTATGTTGGAAAGTTGAGTTCAAGGCTGCCTATGTGCCGGAACTCGCGGAAGTACGAGACGAAATCATCGACTACTGGAAGCGACAAGAAGCACGTCAAGCCGCCGAAAAGGCTGCCAACGAGTTGGCCAAAAAAGTCACTGGTGATGAGCCCTGGAAGAATGCACTTTCGACTGCCGAACAATCGTTAGTGGTAGAAACGGCTCCGTTTACTTGGATGTCACGTTTTTCGGAAGAAGATTTCTTCGTCTCGAATATTCCTGAATTGGACACCTGTGGCGAGCAATTCATGCAAAGAGTTTTCACTGCCCCCTTGAACCAGGCGGTAGTAGCTCCAAATAACCCGCGTACAGCCTACTACGTTTTCCAGGTCGCTGAGCGAAGCCCATCCATTGAGGAATTAGAAACTCGCTTTACTGCTGACACAAACAAATTTGGCCCAATCAGTATGGCTGCAGGAAACCGTCGTGCAGCCATTAGTGCGTGGTTGTCACACGTTTACCAGGAGCTGAATGTTCAATTCACTACTGTCGCAAACGATCTATAGTCGCACTACTCATGTCTGCAATTGCCTCTTTCATTACTTCCTGAGTGATCGGTAGCGGATCACCTGCCACCAATTTAATTTATTCAAGGTGGGGAAATTTCGCTAATTGATTCAGCATGTCACTACGATCGGAATCCGTAGATTCAATTCGCAATTGAATGTGCCATACGCGCTGGAAGAACCAATGCCGCCGATTCAAGATCGGCGTCGAGCAATTGTAGAATGAATCAGGACCTTCGACTCATGGTACCTATATGCGTTCGTGGCTGAGTCCCAGTGCCAGCCTTCGGGCAGCGCCATTGCCAGTCCTACGATCGGAGAATCAACGTAGGGACGTCCTGCCACATCAACTATTTCGACCAACCCAATTTTTGAGCTTTCTGCTGATGCATCGCTCAATTTGTATAGTTCTTTCGCTGACAGATGACCTACCGAACCGTCTAAGAAAAGCACAGGTCCACCGCCGACGATAGCAATAACCCTTGCGAATTGAATAAAGCGACATCAGCGAGATTGATCTGCAAAAGGAAGTCGAGTCGGCGATCCTGCTTTTGTAGCTGTTCCATTCTTCATTTTGCCACTAATTCGAGATTTCAGCGTCCGGCAATACGCTCTGCAATCGCTCACAGCCCTGATCGGTAACAGCTGAACCGCCGAGCCACACTCTCCGCAAGCTCGTCATCGTTTCCAGATGTGACAGGCCACGATCCGAGACTACGGTCCCCATTAGGTCTAGCGTCCGCATCGAGTAAAGTCCCTTCAGGTGCTGAAGACCGTCATCGGAGACTTTCGTATTCTGCAAGCAAAGTTCCCGTAGGTTCGTGAGTCGCGATACATTTTGCATGCTCGTGTCCGTGAACTGTCCTCCGCTGATCTGGAGTGATCGGAGTCCGTGGATACGTTCTAGGTCGCTCCAAAGTTCCCTCAGGTCCGAATCCGCCGCGTCGTAGAAGATGACGCCGCGTATGGAATCCAACCCCCACAGGACCTCGCCTTTTCGTGCCGCAATTTTGGATTCTATCTCAAGCTGCCGGGAATGCTCGCTTCGCTGCATTGTGATTCCGGTTATGATCGCTGCCGTCACGCCCGTCAGCGTCAGCAGTGTGGAGAGTCGGAATTGAGCTCGATGGCTGCCAGTTCCTAACCAAACGCGTAGGCATACGACGCCGAGGTAAATTGGCACGATGGCAATCCACCAAAAACTGGGCATCGTGAGGACAATGCCGATCAGCGACGACACACCCAACAGCACAACCATTGCGCCCACAAACACGCCCGCTACGCGATTCCTGAGTACCATCACCAGCGATGTCAACGCGATCACGGTTCCAGTGAAAGCCAGCAGGCACCAAAGCAACAGTACAAGGTGTGATGTCAAGTCCATCTGAAGCATGATCGCCACTAGGCCTCTTCTTCAATATCGATGGGCCAAAGTCCCGACGTGATGCTCCATACGTGAACGGGTGGAAAAGTACTTTTGACAGTCATGTTGTAGTCGCCGAACGTTGGCCGTAACCGAACGGCGACGAGGGATATTCCATCTGAAAACCGCCCGACTTCGCCGCTTCGGTTCACGGCATGGTTCGCCATGCAGTATCCCTAGGATTCTGCGAACGTTTTGGCGAGTCGAACGCTGGTCTGATTATAGCCCAGATGCTCGTAGAAGGCGTGTGCCTTTGGCAATTGAAAATTGCTCGTAATTTCAATAATTCCACAGCCACATTTAGTGAGCTCATTTTCTGCAGCGTCAACAAGTTCTCTGCCAATGCCTCCATTGCGAAACGCATCCATGACATAGAGTGCGGTAATTCTGCCAACAGGTCTTGGTCTATGCAAAACCACCATCTGATGCAGCGTGATCACACCCACGAGTTCACCATTCGGTGTGGCCGCAACATATGCGATATTCCCGGTAGATGTGAATGCCTGCCAATTTCTTCGTACTTGATCGTTTGAGGTGTCGTGCCCAAGAGCCGTCAGCAGCGAAGCGATCTGCATCGAATCATCAATCGCTGCAATTCGTACATTGAATGGTGTCATGAAGATTTGCTATCGCTGGCGAACGCAACGCATCAGCGAGCCGGCGCGAGATGCGTTGTTTTCAAAACCGACCTGACCGCCGGCTCCGTGGCACATACTCTTGAGCGGAAAGGAGATTTGCTAAAAGGCATCTCCCTCTTATTCTCGTCGGATCGTCACCGAGAAGTATCGGTGCGACAAGTTGTTTAGACGATTTTTGTGAAGGAGACGCCATGCATAAGTCTATTCAGATTTGCCTTCCGGTGCGAGTACTTATTGTGGCATTCGACGTTGCACTTCGGTGACAATCCATAAGGTAAGGTCAGCGACAGCTCAACTGCATCGCTTCGCAACTCGCGCCAGCCGAATATTGAACACCTACCTAAACCTGTGAACACAGGCCCTACAAGTTATCAACTCCCCCGGACCCCCTGGGTCGTCCGCACATGCTACGTAAAATCCATAACTTAACACGCTTCAAAAACCTGTTCCGACTACTGTTGACGAGTTCCGCGCTATAGTATGCGATGGTTAGGCCTGATCTCACGCAATTCTCCGGGAACGCTTTTACTATTTGGTCAACTCAGCAAGAGGTTTGAAGGCCTCCGCAGTTTCGCCAGTATGGCGAAGTTTGGCGCGCAGCGCGTCATGCAAAGTCCAGTGTCGTTCTAGGATGAGGATCAAGTCCTGTCCGCTCATCGCGATTAGGTTGGCTTTTCGACCGATCTGAAGGGTCGGCGAAGCCAAGTCGCTGAATCCGTTTATCGAGATGAAGAGACCTCGGGTCCATTCGCTCTTTTCTGCCTTGCCTCGAAGAACGAGCAAGTCAGCCGCGTTCGCCTCCTTTTTTCGCCAGCGGGCCTCGACCAAGAATGTACTACCGTTCCACTCAAATGTGCCATCGATCTGCTCGCCTGCAACCTTGAACGAGCCATGCGGATCGAGCCCGTGAACGAGAAAGAAATCATTAAGGAACCCCTCGAACGCGAATCCCCGTTTCTGTGAGTCTGGCTCCGAAAACAAAGCGAGGAATCGCTTTTTTAGTTTCTCGATCTCACTTTCTGGTACGGAAAACACTGCACGACTCGAAGCTTGACGAGCACCCGCATCCGTTGAAGGTAAGCCGCCGAGAAAAACAGGGTCGTGCAATTCAGGTATCTTAAATTGAAGCTTCAAGACAATTCGATTGATCTCATCAATTTCTTCGCGTTTGACCGGATTGTGCTTTTTGAGCCGATACGCCATGCCTTCCTGCACGACTACCACGATCAAATCGCAAAATCTGTTTCGATGAGATTCCAGTGTGTTTCTTAGGAGGTGCGTTATCGCAGGTAGCTTGCTGCCACCCGGCCAGTAACGTTCGAGGCAGAACCGCGCTGCAACATCCGGCCAAGTCACGCTGGAAAATGTGCCCGGAAGGAAGTCGTATAAGAGCTGGGCTAGTTCTGCGGCGGCTTGAGCTTCGACCATCGAAAGCCGTGGCATGGTTGTGCTTAGTGTCCTGGCCGAACGATTGGCGGTAACAGGGTTCGCGCGTTTGATTTATTAGCAATCTGGACGGGCTCGCGAACTCCCGTTCACGTACGCCCAACATGGGCGTGAGTTTATGGGGTGCGGCTCTCATCTGAGGGCTTAGTCCCCTGTGTTTAGTTCCGATA
>JAGQOY010000237.1 GCA_020427005.1 Planctomycetales bacterium | reverse complement strand
CCTATTCAAAGAGCCCGAATGTAGAAACTACATCAAACACTGTGGCTACCGCTACACTTAGATGAATGCTGCTCTAACGCAAGCTTCGCATCAGAGTAACGGGTTCCTCACCTGATTGATCAACGGCTTCCCTAAACGCTCTCTCTGCGTTCTTGCAACTCTCATTTGCTAGTCTGTAAACTCTGGTGTAATCCAGCGTGGTAAGAATAAGATCATATCTGGGAAGATAACTACCGCGCAAAGCAACAGAAGCATGGGCCCTAGTATCACGAGCACATCTTTCAGTGCTCGCATGATTGTAGTTTTTCCTAACGAACAGGTTATTAGTAGGCATAGGCCATACGGTGGAGTCACCAGTCCAAATGCCAACGAAATGACGCCAATGATGGCAAAGTGAATTGGATGCATACCAACACTGTCGGCTACCGGAGCTAGCACGCCACCTAAAATAATGATGGCAGGAATGGCATCAATGAACATGCCAACCAAGAGAAATACTGCCGCAATCAAGAAACCGGTACTTATTTTTCCTCCCTGGATCTGTGCCAGGAGCTCGACAAGCAATTGCGGAATATGGTAGTAGGCTAGAATCCATCCAAAGGCAGAGGCAGTGCCGATACAAAAAAGCGCGATCGCTGCCAATCTTGCAGAATCAAAGAAAATGTGAGGCAAGTCGGCTGGCCGTATGGATCGATAGACCACGCATCCAAGGACGAGTGAGTAAAGAACCGCAACCACCGACGCTTCTGTTGGTGTGAAAAGGCCACCCACGATTCCACCCACAATGATCGCTGGTGAAAGCAACGCTAATGCAGATCGAGAAAGTGCTGCCCCCGTTTCTCGCCAGGTAGTTCGTTCGTAAACGGGATACTTGCGACGATAAGCATAAATTAAAACTGTGCCCATCATGAGCATACCTATGGCAATGCCAGGGATGACGCCCGCCAGAAACAATGCCCCAATTGAAGTTGACATGAGCCCACCCCAGACAATCATCATAATGCTGGGCGGGATGATCACTCCCATGACGGACGAACAGGCCGTCAACGCCACAGAAAATTCGGTGTCATAACCTTGCTTCTTCATCGCAGGTATCATGAGCGACCCAATACCAGCAGCGTCAGCCGTCGACGAACCAGAAATACCGGCAAACAGCATGCTCACCAGAACGTTGACATGAGCAAGTCCACCTGGCAAATGTCCGACAACCGCCCGCGCCAAATTCACCAGCCGATCTGTAATGCCAGCGCTATTCATCAAATTTGCAGCCAACAAAAAAAATGGAACTGCCAAGAGAATAAATGCGTTGTACGACTTCCACATGACGTTAAATAACATGATGGCGGATAGTCGTGGGTCAAGTATCAGGATTGGAACGCAGGCAAGTCCAAGCGCGAACGATACTGGTACGCGAAGGACGATCAGAATGGAGAACCCTCCGAGCAAAAGTGATGCGACTTCTCCGGCGTTCATTGGCCAATCACTTCATCGGAAGATTGTTTTGCTTGCACCGGATGATGGTTCGAATCTGTGCGCCCGGCATTAGTGGATGAGGTGATTTGGCCAGAGGCCGACGAAACCTTGCCGAACACTGCCCCTGAAACGAGTCCACTTCGTTGAGGATGCGATATTTCATCGACTTCGGCAGCAGAATCTCTCACATTTGCCCCGTCGATTTGAGCTACTAGTTCCAGTGGCGTTTCTCCAGCCAATAAACCTATGTCGTCAGAGATTTTCTCTGAAAGGAAGAGTAACCAGGAAACACCAGCCACTGGAAATGCACTGTAAACCCATACCAGACTGAGTCCAGACATTTCTGAGTATTGATGCCAACCAAATTCTACAAAGTGAATGCCAAAAATAACGAACACCATTGAAAAAATGGACATCAAGGAATGAATTACTAAACGCGAAATTCCCAAATGTCGGAGATTGTTCGGTACGGAAAAGAGATCAACTACAAAATGAGTCCCATCCCGTACAGCAATAATAGAACCTATCATCACGATCCATACGAAACAGAAACGTGCCGCCTCTTCAGTCCACGTAAAACTTGGAATCCAATAGCAGGATCGAGATGCCATTTGCAGGCAAATGGGAATCGTCATTCCTGCTAACAGTGCCCCAAGGACATGCTTCAGTAGACAATAATAGAGTGCAAGTACTCGTTCCAGTGGCTTGGTTGGCATGCTTATTGAACCGCATCAATTCTTTGAAGTAGTCTTTCGGCTCCTATTTCCTTTGCGTAGGCATCTTTTACCGGAGCTGCCAATTCAAGAAGCTGGTCTCGATCTCGAAAGTCATGCAGGTGGATCTGACCTGCTTCTTGTAGGCGTTCGAGAATCTGCTGATCTTCGGAAGATTCAAGCCCGCGACCATAGGCACCCGCCTCTCGCCCCGCCCGAATAATTGCTTGCCGTAGCTCCACCGGAAGTGTTCTCATAGTTTTACCACTGAAGCAAATTGGACGCACGGTTATCGCGTGTTCAGTTCTGGAAATCTCCTGCCCAACTTCATAGAACTTCATTTGCTGCAAGCCCGCAGCCTCATTTTCTGCTGCCTCAATAACGCCAGTTTGAATAGCATTATAAATTTCATCATAGGCAATAACTGCTGGGGCAGTGCCAATAGCTTGAAACATGCGTGACTGAATCGGTGCCCCCATTACCCGAATAGTCAAACCCTTTAGAGTTTGAAGATCGTAAACTGGCCGATTAACGATTAAATTCCGGGTTCCACCACCAGCGTATCCAATGAGATGGACGTCCGCCTTGGCGGCAATTTCGTCGACGATGGGCTGTAATGCATCACTCGTGAGTACATGCTCCCAATGCTCCAAATCTCGAAATAGAAAAGGCATGTCAATGAGCGGAGCCGAGGACGAAAACGTAGACATGTGCGCTGGTGACACGATGGCATAATCCACCGATACTCCTTGGCTCATGAATGTGAAGTATTCTTTTTCAAGGCCCAATTCGCTGTTCTTGTACAGTTCGAACTCAACCCGACCGTGATAGTATGTTTTGACCAATTCTTCAAATTTTCGAAGTGCACGCGTAAACGCATGAGGCTCATCAAACTGAGATGCACCTCTTAGCACGATCGTTTGTTGCATGCCTTCTAACTGACGAGCTTCAGCACTAATTGTCCTTTGATGCCGAGACAAAAAATACCCAATACCTGTGAGTAACGTTAGGCATATTACTACGATAATCTGTCTCATAAAGCTCAATGATCCTGCTAACGACGACGAGTTTTGGTCCAACTTACCGAATCTGAAACCTTGGCTTGCCCCAAGTTCGCTCAATCAATCGTGCGTAATCCCACGCTACACAAATCTCCCATCTAACCTTTCTGGTCCCTGCAAAAACGCCCAGTTTACAAGAATTCAAAAAGCACCTGTGATATGATATTACCATGAACTTGACTGGAGGACTTGGATTATGAGAACTGGCGATTGGAGGCCATTCTTCTTTTGCTTAGCTTTGATATGGACTTCCAACTTCACCGTTGGCCAAATCTGCGCTCAATCGTATTCTAAAGACAACGATGATTTTCGAGAGGATAACGAATCTCCTGCGTTGGATTCAAATGTGCACATATCAAGTACATCTCCCAATTTTTCGTGGGACTCCGTGTCCTTGGATGAAATCATTCGGCAGGGAACTCAACGCTCCAGCTTACTTAGGCATCAAGCTCAACTGTCAACAGAGCCTCAACAGAACCTGGTCGAATTCCATGACCGAATTTACTTCATGCTCAAACATGCTTGCCAAGACTGTCATGGCCCGGAAGGAGCAGAGGGCAATTTTCGAATCGACGAACTCAACCCTGATCTAGTTGCTGGGTCAGATTTGCCCTGGTGGTTGGAAGTTTATGCATCGCTCAGCAAGGGGGAAATGCCTCCGCCGGACGATAACAAATTACCTGAGGAGGATCGCGGCCGCATTATCGACTGGCTTACGCAAGAGATTCAAACCGCGTCTGCACTTCACGCTGAGGACTCGAAAGGGACCGAGCTCAGACGCATGACCCGTTACGAGTTCAACTTTGCACTTCAAGACCTTTTGGGTCTTCCGTTCGATTTCGCCAAAGATCTGCAACCCGATTCTGCTTCCCCAGGCGGCTTTGAGAACGACGCCCAATTATTGCATATGACGGAAATCCAAATGGCGACCATTCGCGAGTCAGCTCGCAACGCATTGCGCCGCGCAATCGTTACGGGGCCTGCCCCAAGCCGTCTTTATTGGGCAGCATCCATGGACGAAGCTTCTCAAACTAGTTGGTCAAAACAAGACGAGCAATTGGAAAAAATGCGTAATGCGGCCGCCAGTGATCCTGAACAAGTAGAAAAAGAACTCGCCAATCAGCTGGCCAAATTTCGGACCCGACACGGTAAGACTTACTACAAGCACCAACAAAATGGCCGCACTGCAGTTGTGGATTGGAGCTACCCGGAAGCCAAGTACGCATGGGAACCGACCACTGAACAACCTCAAGTGCCCTCTGATTTTTCCGTTGCCGCTATACTTCCGCCGAAACAACGATTAATAATAGAACTCGGAGATCGAATACCGGAAGAAGGGACATTGCGAGTTCGAGTGCGTGCGTGTCGATCCCCGGAAACCGTTTTCACTCCCAGCTTGCAGCTTGAATTTGGATGGCAAGCAAGTAATGACTCGCACGCATCAGTACGTATTAGTCAACATGACCTACTCATCGATGCCGAACCGGGGAACCCCAAATTCTACCAGTGGGACATAGCTCTTGGCGAAATCTATCCTCGTAATCTAGTTCGCAATGTTTCTCAAATGGGAGATCTCCCCAGTCCATCTGAGTACATCAAATTCGTTAACAGCGCAGCATCTGTTGATCAGACTAGAGACGTGCAAATTGACTATGTGGAAGTAACAGCTCCGGTTTTCGAGGTTTGGCCTCCGCAGTCCCACCGCCAAATCTTTATTCCGAGCGAACACACATCCCAAGAAACGGTATACGCAAAAGAGATTCTTGCCGACTTTATGCCAAAGGCCTGGCGCCGTCCGGTAAGCAACCTGGAACTCGAGCAAAAAGTGAGGCTCTTCAAGGAGGTACGTCCTGATTGCCAGGATTTCTCTGACGCAATCATTGAGGTGCTGTCGGCTGTTCTTTGCTCACCCAAGTTTTTGTATTGGATGCCATCTCGCACCCTCGTTGCAGATGATTTCACTCCCGATGAGCTGTTGGCTAGCCGTTTGGCGGCTTTTCTTTGGTGCAGCATCCCTGACGATGAGCTAAATAGGCTTGCACAGTCAGAAACCTTGAGCAAGCCGGATGTCCTTCAGCACCAGGTTTCACGCATGCTGGAGGATGAAAAATCTCACCGTTTTTCCGAACAGTTCGTCAGTCAGTGGCTCGGTCTGAAAACTCTAGAATACTTGAAAGTGGATCAGCAGTCCTATCCAAGTTTTGAACCGGCTCTTGCGGAGGCCATGCGGCATGAACCGATCGCTACCTTCCATGAAATGCTCGTGAATAACCAAAGCCTCTTGGAGTTCTTGCATGCAGATTTTGCAATGGTCAACGAACGGTTGGCCAAGCACTACGGAATTGAGGGAGTAATCGGAAATCACATGCGTCGGGTCGCAATACCTGCCGAAATCGATCGAGGCGGTTTGTTAACCCAAGCCGGCATCCTGGCGTTGAACTCCGACGGTAGAGATTCCCATCCAATAAAGCGTGGCATTTGGGTGCTTGAACGTCTCTTGGATGATCCACCCCCTCCTCCACCACCCACAGTCCCACGAATTGATCTTGCCGATCCGGAAATTGCCAAGTTATCCCTGAAACAGAGACTGGCCAACCATCGTGATCAAGCTGCTTGTCGGTCTTGCCATCAGAAAATTGACCCTTGGGGAATTGTCCTAGAACACTACGACGCTATAGGTGGATGGCGCAACAGTGCCAATGGACATGACGTAGACGCCACTGCAGTGCTATTCAACAATCAGGAATTATCTGGAGCTGACTCGCTGAAACGGTATTTGCTGCTAGAGCGGCAAGATCAATTCATAAGAACATTTGTTGGGAAATTGACAACATATGCAGTCGGTCGGTCTCTGAGTTTTGCAGACCGAGTGCAGCTTGAGGAAATTGCTTCGAAAGTAAGATCTCAGGGAGACGGGCTAGCCACGACCGTATGGGCAATTGTGGAAAGCCCACTATTCCAACAGCATTAAATATCGCGGAAAAAATTAGCATTACAAAGGCTGGCGATAATGATTCTGAATCGACTTGATCGTCGACGCTTCCTACGCGGTTCGGGCGTTGCACTCGCGTTGCCGTGGCTCGAATGTGCATCCCAAGGTACTGAGATCCAAGATAAGCCGATCAAAAGGCTGGCTTGCTTTTATCAACCGGATGGCGTTCCTATGCCTTTGAGAGAGGATGAAGCCTATCACGATTGGGCTTGGTTCCCGCACGGAAATGGAACAGATTATCGATTTACTAAATGTCTGGAACCGCTAGAAGGTCTACGAAAACAACTGACTGTGCTTTCAGGCTTTTCCCATCCTTCGGCTCGTAGCATCCACGGCCATTCCAACGCAGATCAGTTCTTGACAGGTGCCGCTACTGGAGCCACTGGTCCGTACCAGAATTCTATTTCACTCGATCAAGAACTTGCTTCCCATATCGGTGATGCAACGCGTCTATCATCATTGGTACTAAGTACCGATGGCGGAACAGGAACACCGCGCGGCGCGCATACGCTCTCGTTCGATCGTCACGGACGAGCCATTCCAGCCGAGCATCGTCCGAAACGAGTTTTTGACACGCTGTTTGTAAAAGGTGATAACCATGCAGCCCAACGATTAGCTCAGAGCTCTAGTGCACTGGATGACCTGATCGAAGACGCGCAGTCGCTACGGCAAACTCTTTCGGTACATGATCAGCGAGTCTTGGATGAATACCTTCAATCGGTACGCGATACGGAGGTCAAGGTTGCGAAAGCGAAACGATGGCTTGATATCCCGCTACCTCAGGTTGGCACCGACCATTTGCAGCTTGATATTACGATGGATGATCCGCGTCATTATCTGCAAACAATGTATGAGCTTATCTTCCTGGCCTTTCGAACTGACTCAACTCGAGTTGTCACTTACCAGCTTGGGCGAGAAAACGGGATTGGCGTTAGCGACTACATGGCCAGAGCCATCGGCTTCAGGTTAACGCACCAATTATCTCATGAAACTAAGGAACCAGGCGGCTGGAAGAATTTTGGTCTCTATTGCCAATTTCTTAGCGAGGAGTACGCTCGATTTATCCAAAGGCTTAAAGATACAACGGAAACCAATACAGAAGTAAGTATGTTGGATAATACGCTTCTATTGTTCGGTTCGGCTTCCAGTGCTTTTCATTTATCTCGGAATTATCCGCTCATACTTTGCGGTGGTCGCAATTTAGGTTTTGTCCATGGTCGATATATCAATTACGCCGGCTCCGATCCACAAGGAGGTGCCTGGTTGGGAGGCCAGGAGCCATGGCAAAAAGAAATTAGCCACGAGGATGTGCCGCTTTCAAATTTGTTTGTGACGATGCTGCGGCGATTGGGTGTTGAAACAACGAGTTTTGCTGACAGTACTGGGGACTTTGAAGATATCTGCTCTTGAATGTTAACCAAATGACTACACCATCATTCACCAACTAGGCGTCCCGAGTTTGGGCTCCAGCGGGGAGACTCCCCAACGGCCCCAACGGGGAGGTAAGTTATTGAAGCCACGCAGTTGCTGCTTTTCCAGACCTTACCTTCCCAAGTTGCAAAGTCGTTGATTTGTCCGAAACTTACCTTCCCAAGTTGAGAAGGTCGCGAGCCACGCGAGCGGGTAGGGCTCTTCTCTTTTAATTTGACCCACCTCTACTTTTCTGACCTCGGCACGAAATTGATTTATGCATTCCAACGAGCATGGATTCCAACCGGTAGGTTATTCACACTACCGTATTACTTTGGCTTGTTGGCAAAGAGTTTGTTCCGCCGTTGCCCCACCGGCTCGTTGTTTACTCGCCACCTCCCCAACGGCCCCAACGGGGAGGTAAGTTATTGAAGCTTCACAGTAATGAGATCTGCAATGCCCACCACCGTCTTCACAAAATCGATTAGAATTTGCGGTGTAAGTTAGTCATTTCCAATATTCTACATAGGCTTATTTGCGATGCTCCTTCGATTTGTTAGTTGTACACTCTCACTACTGGCACTAATATCAATTACTGCCATCCTAGCGGCACAGGACCGAGTATCCGATGGGAATCAACCGCCCATCAGTAAACTATATGAATTGAGATTCTATACTTGCAATCCAGGAAAACTGCCGGATCTGCATGCTAGGTTTCGCGATCATACGATGGGACTGTTTGAAAAACATGGAATGGAGAACATCATCTATTGGACGGTTCAAAAAGGAACGGAGGCCGATGGACAAGATGCCGACAACATGCTCGTTTATATCATTGCCCATAAGGACGAGGATGCGCGTCAAGCCTCATGGCAGGCCTTTATCAATGATCCCGAGTGGAAAGCAGTACAGACAAAGTCAGAGGAAAATGGAAAGCTACTATCCAAGGCTCCGCGAGCAATTTTGATGCACGCCACCGATTTCTCTCCTGCTGATGAGTCGAGCAATAGAGGTTCGGATGCAGCCGCACGACTATGGGAGTTGAGGCAGTACAACGATGGCCCTGAACGTGTTCCTCATACGACAGAGCGTTTTGCATTTGGCGAAAGAGATCTGTTTGTTGAGGCGGGCATGCAAACCGTCAGCTTTTGGGAAGCTGATGACAAGAGCGCATTTATCTATTTGCTAGCTCATAAAGATCAAGCAACCGCTGAAGCATCATGGCAGAAGTTTTTTGGGACGTTCAGACCTTTCATGGAAAAATATCGGGCAGCTCATCCTGACCTACCCAGGGGTCGTGGCAATGGTTCGGAAGTTCGATTTCTGGTGCCAACCGACTATTCACCCCGCAAGTGATTGTCTACTAGTTTGTGGTTTTGAGTCACAGCGACTCTGCCTGCAATTCCCAGAAATTCTATCGTCGTAGGATCCACGATGAAAAATAAGCTGATAGGGCTTGTCGCTTGCTACCTTCAACTTTTCACCGTCGCAAACGCTCAAACACCCGGTGTTCTAAGTCGAAGACTGCCCCCAGGTACCAAGGTCGAACGTGACATCGAATACAGCCACATCGATGGCGTCTCGCTAAAGCTCGACATTTACTCGCCGGAGCAACCGATTGAGCATTCAGCTCCCCTTGTCGTGTGGATACATGGTGGAGCCTGGTTGGGAGGAGATAAACAGGCGTGCCCGGCCGTACGTCTAGTAAAGCGTGGTTACATTGTCGCCAGCGTGAATTACCGGCTGAGCCAGAAAGCTATTTATCCAGCTCAAATTCAAGATTGCAAAACTGCCATTCGCTGGCTTCGAGCTCATGCGGAAGAATACCACATCGATGCAGCACGAATTGGAGCTTGGGGCTCCTCGGCTGGTGGACACCTGGTTGCCCTGCTGGGTACATCAGGTGGAGTCGACGAATTGAATCCCTCAACGTTAAAACATCGACAACTATCAGATCGCGTCCAGGCTGTTTGTGATTTTTTTGGACCAACCGATTTTTTGCAAATGGATAAACATGCTCTGGCGAGTGCTCCCTTTAAGCACGATGCACCGGATTCGCCTGAGTCCAAGTTGATCGGTGCAGCCATTCAAGAAAATCCCGACCTTGTAGCGCGCGCCAATCCTATTTTTTACGTCTCTAGTGACGATCCGCCTTTTTTGATCATGCATGGAGACCAAGATCCGCTTGTCCCTTTTCACCAGAGTGAACTGTTGGCACAGGCCCTGTCCGCCGTCGGAGTAGACAATCAGTTCCAATTGGTCAAAGGATATGGTCACGGGTTGAGTGGCAATAATGAAGTGGACGCACAGGTCGATGAATTCTTCGATCGCATTCTCAAGCCCTCTCTCCGTTAGTAGGAGTTCTTAGGAACGCGGGAAAAATAATTTGGGTACTTGAGCCGACGGCGCTAGAC
>JAGQOY010000236.1 GCA_020427005.1 Planctomycetales bacterium | reverse complement strand
GGAATACGAGTCGGGCGATCCAACGGGAGCGTCGTTGACGGGTGTAACCACGATCGAAACAAGCACTTCGGCAGTCGAGAACTCACCGTCACTGGCCACGTAAGTGAAACTGTCTGGTCCAAAGTAGTCAGCGTGGGGTTGGTAGCTGAACGTTCCGTCGGATAGTAGTGTCAGGTTACCGTTTGTAGGCAGGCTGACCACGGAGGCAGTAAGCACTGGTGAGTCGACGTCGGTATCGTTGGCTAGAACGTCACCTAGCAATGTTCCATCCTCGGATAGGGAAAACGAGTCGGGCGATCCAACGGGAGCGTCATTGACGGGGTTTACTGTAATTGTGAAAAACTGTGTGGAACTTGTGTCCTGTCCACCGCCTACGGTTCCTCCATTATCGTGTAGCTGAACAGAAACGGTGGCAGTTCCAAAGGCATCTGCGGCAGATTCAAAGGACAGAGTTCCGTCGGCAGAAATTGTTGGAAGGGTTGTAAATAAAGTGTCGTTATTGGTCGACACGATGAAATTTACGGTTTGCCAAGCTTCTTGACTTGGGCCTGGCTTAATGTTCGTTGCCCACCCGGCAACAGTAACAACTCCGGAGTCTTCATTCGTCGACACATCGACTCCACCAGTAAAACTCGGTGCCGTATTGGGGATATCTACAGTGATCGACTGATTTCCAAAATCGATATTTTGGCTGTGTTCTCCGTCATCACAATCTTCGAATTCGTATCCGTCTCCTTCGATAGGTGTGCCCAGCACGACAGGGATGGATCCGAGTACAACATCTGTGCCTTCGCGAATAAACTGTAGATCAAATCGACGCGGGCGACCGTCTCCAGTGAAGGTGACATCAAACTCTGCCGTTTGTCCGGCAGTGAGGCCGTTGATTACCCCAGGCGTAAAGTTGATGTGAACGCGAGGATCGGATGCACGCAATGTTACATTGACGCTGACTGAAGTCACGGCACCTTCAATGGCTGCCACGATACCGTCAGCGATGTTACCTACAAGCGGATCACCACCAGAGCCAATCATGAAGTACAACGGGTCGCCCGGATTGATCGGGTTGGTCGTTCCATTGTTAATGGTGGTTGTCGTGTGATTAATTGCACCGGTAAGTGAGGCTAATGCTTCTAGTCCGATTCGCGGATCGATGGCAGCCGAGTCATTCGTGCCTAAGCCTATAACAAGGGCTCCGAGTGCATTCAGCCCCGTAACAGTTTCTTGAATGCCTGCACCGCTTGAATAGGGCGTCGTACCGCGTCCGTGGTAAGCAATTGAAGAAGCTGGTAGCGAGAGTCCATCGATTCCGACAATGGTACTATCGCCTTTGGGCTGGTAGGCAAATCCTGTATCCGTGGCAGTGATAATAATGGGCAATGCTCCAGAACGAAATCCTGCTCCGCCTATCGTACCGCTTGGTTGCAGCACTCCCTGGGTTGGATCGGCAACAAAGCTTGAGAAAGCTGGCACGTCGCCGCTCGAACCTGGACTGACTTGCGTACTGGCTAGACCGGCAGGACCACTATCAAGGGTTGATCCGTTGTTATTACCGTCAAAGCCTGCGCCAGTTACCATTTGATAAAGTGCTTCGATCACAGTTTCTGGTTGATCCCCACCATAACCGGGTGCCGTTCGATCAAGGGCTGCTTGAATAGCAGATTGCACATCCGTTTGCGTATACCCTCCGGCGCTGGATGCTACGATAGGTTGGTTGAGAATGAACGGACGCCCCGTCGCGTATTCAGCCGCGAAATTGCCGTATTCTTCGAGTCGGCCAACTCCGAATCCCAAGTCAATTCCGGGCAAACGAGTCTGCAATTCCGAGATGATGTTCGGGAATGCTGCTCGAACGATGGGACTATTGTAGGTGAAACTGCCGGTATCATCGAACAGCAAGAAAACGTCGACCAGATTCGTTAATGCACCGGTGTTAGGAAGAGTCAAACTAACATGTTCTGTGTGAGTTTGTCCCTCGCTAAGCGACGTTTGGATTAGACTGGGGCTCACATTTCCTACAGCTGCATGGCTCACTCCCTCTGGCCACAGGATACCGCTGACGGTTTGCGGGAACGTTTGTTGGTAGCCTGCTGGAACGATCTCGCGGACTACGTAAGCCCCTGCTTCCAACTCGGTAAATGAATAGGAGCCATCAGCCAGAGTTTGCGTGAACGGTTCGCTGGGATCTAGCAGGTTATTGCGATTCAAGTCCACAAAGATCGTCACACCTTCGAGCCCTGGCTCATCCAATTCGCGAACATGATTGCCGTTGCGATCTTCGTATTTCACCCCATGAATCTCACTAGGCCGATACTGATCCGCGCAGTCAACTGAACTAAGGTCATCGGCTGGACCCAAAGTAACCGTCTGAACTGACTCGGAAGCTGGAGTAGAAGAAAGCAAGGTGGGCACTATTTGACGAACAACGTAAGTTCCCTTGCCCAGCTTTTCAAAGCGATAGGATCCGGCTTCATCCGTGTCAGGTGTATAAAAGAGATCGGCACGGGTCTGAGTATTTGGTTCGCCAGCATCCAAACTGCCGTTGTTGTTGAGATCTAGAAATACGGTAATTCCGGCCAGGCCTTCTTCACCAACATCGCGACTTCCATCACGGTCCCGGTCTGCAAAAATCACACCTCCAATGGCTGCATCCGTACGCTCTTTGAAACCGAAGTCGACATTGTCAACGCTACCTTGATTGGGAGCATAGATCGTCTGATAACCGCTAGCGGGACTGGTTGCGTGATGGTCAATTTGCCCCACCACAGCAACGCGTTGTTGACCGGGGTCAACTCCATAAATCTGGTAGCCACCGTTGCTACTGGTTAGATCATACGGTTCCGTAGTGACATCAAAACTATTGTCAAGGTTTAGGTCAACGTAGACGACCCAACCACTTAAACCCGATTCACCTGCGTCTTGAACACCATTCTCATTTGCGTCCTCCCAAACGGTGCCAGTAACGCTCGACAAGTCAACCGGCTCGTTGAGAAAATCTGGACCGACAAACGTCTCGCCTTCGACAACCTCAGCTGTATAGTTCTCGTCGAATCCGGGAGAGGCGTCCCAACCTGGAGTCAGCACTTGCTGAACTTCGTAGCTTATCGCATTTCCGGGTGCGCCCCCAACGACTCCGGTAAAGACGTAATTCCCATCCCCATCGGTGTACGCAAATGGCTCGTCGGGATCTAAAATGGTGTCCCCGTTGAGGTCGATGAATACTTGCCAGCCAGCAACCGGTGTATCGAGTGCATCCAAAACGCCTATTTCAGGGTTGTCTCGGTACACATTTCCAGTAATGACTCCGGTTCCAATCACTCCGTTGTTCAAGAAGTTGACCCGTAGTTCTTGCCCGTCTACGACCGTGACATCCTGATAACCGCTGGTTGGATTTGTGGGCGTCCAACCATCTCGAACAACTTCAGCAATTCGGTAGTTGCCTGCGTCTAGCCGAGAAAACCGGTAATCTCCGTCCGAATTGGTCAAGGTGCTTGCTTCGCCCGAATCCAGAATTCCATTGGAATTATCGTCCAAAAATACTGCCCAGCCATAAAGCCCGGGCTCGCCCTGATCGCGAGCCCCATTGGCGTTAGTATCACTGTAGAGCGTGCCGTATAGATCTCCGGCCAAAAGTTGTCGTGCTTCCAAAGATTCCGTGACGAGTCGCCTCCGTCGGCTAGGTCGTGTGCACAGGAGCTCAGAACGGAACTTCTGGCGGCTTTGGAAAGATTGGTAAAAGAGGTTGTTTTTCGATCGACGAGCCACTGAAGAATCTTCCTAACGAGGGTAATGAGGGGGTTCCAATTCCCTGGAATTCCGAATGTTGTTACCTGAGTATTCGTAGTTTCCGGTCCAACCCGCCAAGAATTGCAAGTGCCTTTTTTGCTGACACGAGAATTAACAAATTCATGTTATTTGTTGGTACTGGTGGCGGCTTTGCCGTTTGAATTCGGATTCAATGGGTCAGCAACGGTTTGCTTTTTTATTACCCCAGACGGCGAAATCTGGAAAATGTTAGTTACAATCGCGAAGCGGAAGCCCTCTATAAGTTGGAATGCTCGCTCTAGTCCTCGGGTAGTAAAACGCGTGAAAGCCTGGCCAAACCCTAGTCTCCCTCAATCCAGCTCAGGCCAGCCCGGCACAAGCCCAGGCCAGGATATTCCTCCGCAGTCGGATGCAGATTTGCTTTTGCAGCTGCGTGATGGCGTATGCGACGCGGCAACCGAGCTTTACAATCGTTATGCACAGCGGCTTCTACGGTTAGCTGAAACGCGTTGTAGCAGTCAGTTAGCAACCCGTGTGGATGCAGAGGATATAGTCCAGAGCGTGTTTCGGACGTTTTTCCGCCGGGCATCGGATGGGCTTTATCACCTTCCAGACGGCGAAGAACTTTGGAAATTGTTCCTTGTCATCTCCCTGAACAAGATCCGTAAAAAGGCGGAATTTCACTGCGCCGCCAAGCGGGATATCAAACGCACTCAGTCGATGGGAAACTACCAAGAACCTCTTTTGGCAGACAATCCGACGGAGGTTTTACGGCTAACCATAGAGGAATTGATAAGTCGATTGCCGGCTCAGCACCAACAAGTTATTCGTGATCGAATTGCCGGTTTTGAAATTGAACAAATTGCTCAAAGAAGTACGTTGTCGAAGCGTACTGTCGAACGCATTTTGCAAATGTTTCGAAAGCGGTTAGGGGCCGAGTTGGAGGCCGTCGATGGCTGAGACCGAGAACTTATCCGATGAAGATTTGGAACTCGAAGAATTGATCCTTCGGTTTGATCAATTGCGCGCTGTGCAAGAGGAGATCGATGTAACTTCATGGTTGGAAAACCTCAATTTCCAATCTCGCTGCAGGGCACTGACTGAAATGGCATGCATCGATCTGGAACGTGCCTTCGAAGCAGGTTCTCTTCCACCTGTCAGTCCATTTCTAGGGCGTTTCCCTAATGAGTTTCTGGAAGATGAGTTCAAACGCGAAGTGGCCGTAGAACACATTCGACTTGGACGTCAGTTCGGCATTGAGCTAAACGTCTCCGCACTGGCAGGTCAATATGGAATTAGTGAGCAATCTCTGCAAAGCACATTTGGGAAATCTAGTTCAAGCAGCATTTGGAGCGTTGCCGGAAGCACTGTCGTTCGAAATGATTCTCCTATCAATGATGAGGTATTTCCAAGCGTTGGAGACACGTTCTGTGGTTACCCGATATTGCTGGAACTCGGGCGTGGCGCCATCGGACGCGCTTACCTAGCCCGGCAACCGGATTTGGCCGGTCGACCAGTCGTGCTGAAGGTGACATCTAAGTTTGTCGCAGAAGCAGAGAAGCTGGCTAGATTGCAACATAGCGGTATTATCCCAGTTTATTCCATTCATAAAGAAGGCCAGCTCTTTGCCATTTGCATGCCATGTTTAGGAGCCGTTACCTTATCGCAATTAATAAGTAGCCTGGGGCTGTTGGATTCGGAAAATTGGAACCAGGAGGCCATCTCAACCTTGGTCGGCCAACATGTGTCGACCATGGTGGAGAGGTCGATCTCTATGGATCCCGTGATCGAACCCCAAGCAACCGTTGAGTCGCAGCGGGTGTCGAGAAGCAATACGTCTGACGGCGAGCCCGTTGTGCAATTACTAGGGCTTAATGAGCTAACGACATCTCTGGCAAGTATCTTAAGCACAAAAGACCAGTTTCAAACTAAGCTAAAACTGGCGATTGAAATTTGTGATGCAGTAGCGCATGCACATGAACATGGAATTATTCATCGTGACCTTAAGCCTGAGAATATTCTGATCGCTAATGATGGTAGACCTGTTATCCTTGACTTCAACCTGGCGGTTCAGGATGGCCAGCATGGTACTGAGTTGGCCGGTGGGACAATTCCTTACATGTCGCTGCAGCAACTTAGGGCCTTCCTGGGGCAAACGCACAAACCTTCATTTTCTGACGACGTCTTTTCGCTGGGGGTCATTTTTTATCAGCTATTTTGTGGCCGTCACCCTTTTCGCTTTCGCTATTTTTCAACGATCGAACAAGCAATTGAAGTTCGTTGTGGTTCTGATATTGGCACGATGTTGCGGCAGTTTGAGCCCAACTTGAAAGGCAGCCTGTCAGCAATTCTTGAAAAGTGCTTGACGAATGATCCTGCAAATCGGTACCGCTCTGCACTTGAGCTTGGGGAAGACTTGAAGCGTGAACAAGCTTCTCAAGTCTTGAAATACGCGTCCGAGCGTGGCGTGTCGACACGGATTCGCAAGTGGGCACGACGGCATCCCGTGTTGGCCTCGAATTTCTCGCTGGTCACAATCGCATCGGCGCTGATTTTGCTCACGTCGTGGGCCTGGTTCTCTGCACGTCAACGATCGTTGAGCTCTTGGGCATCCCAACAGTCAATCCTGTTGGCGAGTCAAATCTCTGATGCCGAAGTTGATATGCGATCTCCGGGGCTTGAAGTAGAATTGATGACCCAGGGGCTAGGTAAGGCCCAGAGAGTCTTGGAGAAATGGTTAGCTCCTCATTCTGGTGAAAACGATCCGAAGCCTTTTGAGCATTTGGATAACATGGCTGGAGAGCGTGCTGCGTTACAGCTTGCCCGCTTGGTAAGCCTAGGCCAAGAGACACATCGCAAGTTAACCCTAATTGCTCCGACTCAGGCCCAGAAATTCGACTTGAATTTTGATGAATTTCGCCAGAGTCTGGGCAAACAAAGTCCTACTCCAGATGCGGATTTGTATGAGCAAGACGATGTGTTGCGTAAACTCTATCAAAGTAGTGATTTGCAGCTATTTCTCGAGTCAGCCGATAAGCGGGTTGCAACGGATCCGACCGATCCGTCAGGTTGGTTTACATTAGCAACAGCTCACTGGGCATTAGGCAATATTTCTCAGGCCTTGGATGCCTTTGATGTGGCTGCCAAATTGCAACCTGCCTCGAATACCGCGGTATTCTGGAAAGCCATTTGCCAGATGCAGCTCCAGCGCTACGAAGAGGCGCTCAAAAATTTTCGTTTGGTTCAGCAGCGCGATGTCAATTGGATCGCGCCTCGATACAACTCCGTGTTGTGCTTGATGCAGAGCAATCGTGCCGATGAAGCCTTGAGTGAAATTGAGCAGCTATCGTTGGCGCGCAATGTGTCGGCGCGCATTCATAGCTTGCATGCGAATCTATTGAGTCGAGCTGGCAAAACAACGGAAGCAGAAGCCGCCCGTGATCGTGCCCTCCAATGTGACCCACAGGATGTTGATGACCTTGTAACCCAGGGAGTACTCATGCTGGCAAGTTCGCCGGAATCAGGTCTCCAGAAATTCCAAGCTGCACTACAAATGGACCCGAATCATTTGGCTGCATTACAGAACTGTGCGCAAGTCCTCTCGGAGTCTATGAAAGATACGGTTAATGCCGTGGATTACATGACTCGTATTTTGAGATTGCGTCCCAAATCTGCATCAGCATTGGCGTCGCGGGGCGTATTGTATGGTCGATTAGGTCAGATAGATCAGGCCATTGCGGATGCGCGGGCGGCTCAGAATACAAAGCCTGGAGCCTTAGAAATGCTTCAGCTCGCTGGTATTTACTCATTGGTATGCGAATCCACCAATTCGGATACTCATCAAGAACAGGCATTGCAGTGGCTAAGTCGAGCTGTGACTGCCAATCCAGGCCTGGTAACGATCGCCAGTGTTGACCCCGATTTGCAGGGCCTCAGAACTCACGGTGATTTTCATCGACTATTAGGGCTGACCCAACATTCGAACTAATTGGTTTGAGAAGCAACATTGTTGGGCGAAACAAGAATGGAATATCAGCGACCAAATCCGCCGCGGGTGAATGATTTTGGGCCGCGACGCGTGAGCCCTTTTCAATTAATGAGCTTCGAGGCGTGAGCGTCCAGGCATCGACTAGCGGTTCACAATGGTATTGAACCAGTGCGCGTGGCCTTCCGGCTAGCGGCTCACCATTAAATTAGAATTTAGATCAAATAATTAAGCAGGTTCCACGGCCCGCTCATTAGTTTAGCTTGGTCTGCAAAGTCAGGTGCACATTGACCCTCTCCGCCCTTTTCACTCGATTCTTGGAGAGCGAGAATGAAGCAAATGCATTGTGCTAATGTCCGAAGAAGCAGACTCCACAAATGCCAATAACACGGTGGGAGAGATCAACAGGAGTTCGGAGTTGTTTTTGAGACTGAACCCAGCCTTGGAGAACATTTTGATTAACATTGGATTAGATTTCGGGAATCGAGCCTGAAACTTGCTACCTTATGCGCTGGTCTAATCAAGATCATACAACTCCATCGGCTCCGGGAAAAGTTCTCTATTCTGATCAAAAAAATCATCAAAAAAGCTAAAAAAACTTGGCGGATCCTGGCCTTGAAATCGGCTACTCCGGTGGAACAGGATGATGCGTTTTTCCTCCCCATATCTTTTCTTCTTATCTTTAGTTCAATGGCCAGAAAGTACGAGCCCAAGCCTAGAAATCGCAGGCGTTTGACGCTTGAGCAATTGCAACCGCGATTGACTTTGGATGGAACAGCCAGCGCGGCTGGAGCATATCCTTGGCTGAATGTTGGTGATTTGACCTACAGTTTTGTTCCAGATGGCACACGGCTGGCGAATGAGGAAAGCCGGTTGTTCGAAGAATTGTCCCCCACTGGTAGCGAACAGCAATGGCAGGGGGAGTTCTCAGCCGCATTTGCAGAATGGCTGTCATCCTTAGGAGTTCAAGCGCAGCAGGTTGGTGACTCGGGGGACGAGTTTGGCACCTACGGCCCCACTCAAGGCGATACTCGTTTCGGTGATATTCGCATTGGTGCCATTCCGCTTGCTACGAACGTCCTGGCTGAAGCCATTCCACATAGCATCGTCACGCAGGGCACTTGGGCTGGTGATATCCTGTTGAACTCGAACGCTAATTGGGAGACCCTTCAGCAGGTTTTTTCAGTCGCGCTGCATGAAATAGGCCATGTCCTGGGAATGCAGCATAGCACGGATGCAGCCTCTCCAATGTATTACCACGGAGTGTACAATGCTGAGCACCCAACCTCGAAAGACATTGCCGCCATAAAGAAACTCTATTCAGGTGTGCACATCGGGAATGGAGATGGAGATGACTCTGAAAATCATTCTAGCGGTGATGGCGATTCCATTGAGGGCAGCGACGAATGGCATGAATCACCGGACTATCAATTCAATTCAAACAACTCGGTATTGCTGATTGCCGAACCTGGGACGGCACGCTACGTAGCTTCGGGGGAGTTGACTGCGGAGAATCCGATCGAACTTTTTGAACTTGCTTCAATCGGTGAGATTGATCATGCAGAATACCTGAACATCATTGTTTCATCGACGGGGGTTGGTGGCTTAATCCCGGATATAGTTCTATACGACCTCAGTGGCGATACCTTGCAAACCAGGACATTGCATCGCGTCAACGGAGTTGTGGTCCTACAAGCCAAGGGCGTTGAACCTTCGCACCGATATTACCTTGCCATCAAAGGATCCGCAGGCGAATCCCGATACCAGGTCGGTGGATTTCAATTGATGGCTGAGTACGGGCTAACGGCACTAGTTCCGAAAGTTGTTGGAACGGCGGTTCTCAGCGACAGTGTGCCGTTGATGGAGCAGGAATTCGAGGTTACTCATTCCCGACTTCTGCATGTTCATATTGAATCGAGCATCCGAAAGAGGATAACAAATAACGGCGAAATTGCTATTTGGGGCTTCGTGGTGTCTGCCGATGGCCGGATAATCGCCAATTGGGCTTTGGCTCCAGGAGAAAGCCGGTCAGCACCCATATTTTTTGTTGAGCCCGGCAAATACCGAGTTATTTTGCAGATTGGTTCTCAAGTCGACCGAAGTGTCCCATCGACTTCAATCAAGATATCGATTGACGAAATATCCATGGACATTGGTCCAGGCGTTATCGATCCGACCTTGAATCCAATACTCACCTGCGATAGCCCCGGGGCCGACGCACAAACTTGTGCGCCAGAGACGCCAGTCATCCTGGTTGGGGGGCCTGTTTATCCTGACCCAACGACGCCAAACTATCCAACAATCACTCCTTGGTTGGATCCATCGTGGTTTTACTG
>JAGQOY010000235.1 GCA_020427005.1 Planctomycetales bacterium | reverse complement strand
CCTGCCACGGAAATGACTCCCTCAGCTCCGACGCTCATCATGGGCAATGTTAGGCTGTCATCTCCACTGAGTACCGTTAAGTTCGTTGTATTGAGGATTTGGGAACACTGGTCTAGCGAGCCGGTTGCCTCTTTCACCATCGTAATATTGGGGATGTCAGCCAGTCGCGCAATTGTCTCGGGTTCAATGTTCTTTCCAGTGCGCCCAGGAATGTTGTATACGCAGATTGGTAGATCAATATCTTCTGCGATAGCTTTAAAGTGCTGGTAAAAACCCTCTTGGGTTGGCTTGTTGTAATAAGGCGCCACTTGCAATGAAGCATCGGCCCCTTCCTTTGCAGCCCATCGCGTTAAGTGAAGCGCCTCTTTCGTCGAGTTGCTACCTGTCCCAGCCATAACTTTGGCGCGGCCAGCTGTGATCTGAACAACCTCACTTATTACTCTCTCGTGCTCCTCGTGGCTCAACGTAGGCGATTCGCCTGTCGTGCCAACTGGAACCAAACATGTCGTACCAGCTGAGATCTGAAACTCAACTTGCTCGCGAAGGCGCGATACATCGAGAACATTGTTCTTAAGGGGAGTAATAATAGCGACGGAAAGACCTGAGTACTCGGAACCTTTGCGTTGTGTCATAGTGAGCTTCTGGCGAATTCAAAAAGTGTTCTCGTGATTGTAAAAAAAGGACTCAGTTTTTGATCTCGTTCAACTCGCCTAACTTGCATCGAGGCAACATTTAGCCCGGAAGGCAAGTGAGGGACTTTCCAAACTGTGAGATTGGCTTATCGAACGAGACTCGCATCGGTAATCAAACGCTTCATATCGGAGACGGCAGTCCGTAGGCCTACGAAAATCGCCCGAGATACGATACTGTGGCCAATGTTAAGTTCTTGCATGCGGGCAATTTGAGCCACCGGAATTACGTTCAAGTAATTGAGTCCATGTCCAGCGTTTAATTTGAGCCCCGATTGCGTAGCAATTGCAGCGGCTGCGGTTAGGCGATCCAATTCAAGGCTTTGAGCAGAGCCCGTCGCTAGAGCATAGGAGCCGGTATGCAATTCAACCGCTTGAACTTGCAACGCCAAAGCTGCCTCCAACTGTTGCTGGTCGGGATCGATGAACAGACTCACTTCAATGCCGAGTTCTTGCAATCGACGTATTGCATAGTCAATTCGAACCGTGTCACCAACTACATTCAGGCCACCTTCAGTGGTTACCTCTTCTCGTCTCTCCGGCACCAAAGTCACCTGGTTCGGGCAAACTTCGCATGCGATTTGAATCATCTCTGGGACACACGCTAACTCCAAATTCAACCCACTCGGGACCGTCTCACGCAATAGTTTGAGGTCGCGATCCTGAATGTGACGACGATCTTCACGAAGGTGGATTGTAATGATGTCAGCACCACCAAGCAGTGCTTCGCCAGCCGCAAATACCGGGTCTGGCTCGTACGTCCGTCGGGCCTGGCGTACTGTCGCAACGTGATCAATATTGACGCCAAGTAAAGCCATGGGGATCAAAACCAAAGTTAGGTCAAGCTGTGGAATCTGCGGAATTAATGGAAGAACTAAAATGCGGCGTTGCCGCTTCAACTGCATATTTGCCCTGCAATCGAAGATACTAACACCAGAGTTAAAAATCGCCTATCGGGTTCACTGGTTCGATTTATTGGCGCACACGGAAATTCAGTTTGCCGTGTCAGGAATATGGCGAGCCTTGGTCAATGCTTCGGTTGACAGAAGTGAAGCGCTGGCGGCATCAAGAATCAAGGTTGTCGCGGCGTGGTTACGCAGTGCGCTAGCGGGCACAAGTGGAGAAACCGGTTGTTCCAAAGTATTGCATACTGCTTCGGCCTTTCGTCGATCAGGAACGCTACACAAGATGCGCTGAGCACCTAAGATCTGGCGAATCGACATGCTAATGGCACGCGTTGGGACCTGGTCAAGTGAATCAAACCACCCTTCCCCAACTTGTTGCTTGCGGCAGGCTTCATCCAGATCGACAATTAAGTACGGCTCGGAAGCATCAAAGTTTGCTGGGGGATCGTTGAAGGCCAAATGCCCATTCTCCCCGATACCGCACAACATGAGATTGATTGGACGGCCGGCTAACTGACTATTGGCCTGCTCAAGCAGCTCGTTTGGGGGTGTTTTTCCGTTTAAGAAAAAGAAGCTTTTGAGCGGGACGCGATCGACAAAGCGTTGTTTGAGATACCCCACAAATGAAGCCGGGTGGCTGGCGTCCAGTCCAATATATTCGTCGAGGTGATATCCCTCCACTTTACCCCAATCAATTCCCGGTTGTTGTACCAATTGATCCAGCACCTCAAACTGACTTGAGCCTGTGGCTACAACTAAACGACAGCAGCCATTCGTTTGAATCGCTTCCCGTATGATTTCTCCCGCAACCTGTCCGACGAATTGTCCAAGTGCGACGCGGTTAGGTGCGATTACAATTTCCATAGAAGTCTCGCAATCTCTGGTTGGGGAGGCGGGGTTGGTGACCAATGGTGCCTAGCTTGGAAGCTAAGAAATATAAGCCGAGCGAATAAACACTGTGATTCCTGCCCACTCAAAATATCGACTGCTAGCATTATCTGGAACAGGGCATGGCGAGCTGGCCATCTTAGGGCAACGTGAGTTATTACTATTAGCGTATCTAATAGTGCACTTCTTTGTGGTTGAATCTTCCCGGTCGATATTGACAGTGGCGTAAAAACTTCCATAATCGACCTCCAATGACTGCTCAGGTTCCATGGTCGAAGGTGGAAAGTTGATTTTAGCGAACAACCATTTGTTCCACGCAGGAGTGCACGCGGGAAAAATATGTGAACATGACACGTCAATTGGAAGTCATGTTCTGAGTTCCCGCCACCAGATAGATAATGAATAACCTTCGATGGAAAGAGGCCACCCTCAACGCTCCTCATTTTGCTGAAAGCGTTCGAGATGGCAGCGTGTGGATTTGATGAGCTAATAAACTGTCTGGGGAAAGGTTAAGTATTCCCAGTACAGCGATTAGTCTTTCACATGGAGAAGGATGCTATGTCTCACGGAACTTTTTTTGTTCGTTCTTGCCCCAGTTGTGGGCGACACCTTGAGATACGTGTCGAGTTATTGGGTCGCGAGGTTCGGTGTTTACATTGTGGCCGTCAGTTTATGGCTCACGAACATTCCATTGAAAACCAAGAATTGCGCGTCGAGGAAGCGCTTGCCAAAGCCCAGCGACTAATCGATTCGGTCCGAGCGTTCAATTCCACAACCAGTCAGAGTGGCTAGGTCTTGCCAGTAGTTGGGATACGTCTTGGAAGTGCAATCTGGGTCCAGAATGGTAATTCCCGCAGCTCGCAAGCCGACCAAACTTAGGCTCATCGCCATGCGATGGTCATGATAGGTCCTGATTTCGCAGGCATTTACTTTTTCGGGTGGCACAATTCTTAGTCCATCGGGAAATTCCTCTATTTCTGCCCCCAGCCGAATAAGTTCTGTGGCCAAGTCCGATATTCGGTCTGTCTCTTTGACACGATTATGGGCAACACCTCGAACCGTGGTGGGGCTATCAGCGAACATCGCTACTGCAGCCAGGGTTTGAACGGTATCGCTAATATCGCTCATGTCCACCTCGACGCCACGCAACTTTTCACCACGCTCTTGCTGCGGACCAATTACTTCAAGGTACTCGGATGTGTAGTTGACTACGCATCCCATATTTTGAAGAACTTGGACAAACCGCACATCTCCCTGGAGGCTCGACGGTCCGAGGCCTTGAACTTTCACAGCTCCGCCGGTGAGCGCCGCTGCTGCCCAAAAATAACTGGCGGCAGAAGCGTCTGGTTCTATTTCGTATTGAGCAGCGGTGTACGGGGTGCTGCGAATTCGAATCGAGTGCAGTTGTCGATCGTCTACTTCCGCCCCGAAGCTGCGCATGACAGCCGCCGTCATTTTCACATAGGGAATGGAAACTAGCGTTCCGTTCACTTTCAATTCCACGTCCTGGCGAGCCAGTGGTGCTGCCATCATCAAGCCCGACAAATACTGACTCGAGATATTTCCCGCAATTTCTGCCACGCCGCCATTGAGCCCTGTGGCATGAATCCGAACCGGAGGGCAAAGCGGGTCGGAATTATTGAGACTTTGCACATCACAACCCAATTGACGCAGGGCGACAAGCAAGTCCCCGATGGGGCGTTGTCGCATTCTCGGGACACCATCGAGGGTAAATTGACCATGACAGGCCGCCAGCGCAGCACACAGGAACCGAATCGTAGTTCCGCTATTGGCGACATAAAGATCCGCGTTGGGGTTCTTTATTACCCCTCCGCAACCGTCCAATTGGATCGTTTGTCGCGAAAAATCGTGGGTGAGATTGAGACCTAACCGCAGTAAACTGTCGGTCATTACGGACGTATCCTCACTTTCCAAGACTCCGCTGAGATAGCTTGTGCCAGTTGCTAGGGCCGCGCAGATTAATGCTCGGTTGGTAATGCTCTTACTACCAGGGGGACGAATGGAGCCAACCACCGGGGAATTTACAGGGGAGAGTGTTACAGCCGCAGTCACGGGGAACTTCCATCTTCGAACGCGCAGTGAAACTTCAATTACTATCGAGAGAGTATCCTATCCAGTTGGTGTGGCAAGTCATAGCTGGTGATTTAGAATGCTGCAAGCTTTGAAGAAAGCAAAGAAATCTTGCTACGCGAAAAATCTCATTCTACTGAGGCTTTTTAGATAAGAAATCACTCAACAATATTGACTGGGTTTCACTAAGATAAGCTTCTAGCCCCGTCAGCAATAAGACAGGCTGGAAGCCTCTCCTACTATTACCAATGCGGACTCTTACTGTTGAGCGATTCCTAAGAGGTAGTGACGCAAAAAGTCTAGTCCGGTTTTGGCAACTCTGGGGCCCAGGACATCCGGTGCACCTCCCATTTTTCGGGTCTCGAAGTGCGCACTCGCGGAATCGGCAATCGCAAATTGAAAATCAAAACTTCCACTCGTTACATTCTTTAATTCTGCCTCGTGAGGATAAATCCCGATTACTAATGCCATCGACGCCTTCGTTCGCTGGCGTAACTCGGAGGCCAAGCAGCAGTAGGTTTCCTCTTCGGTACTGTTGGGATCTGACGAAGTGAGCCAATAGTCGCGAGCACGGTTAAGGGTTCCGAACGCCAGGCATCCGACGCATGTCTCATCCTGGTGATTCGCATGAAGCAACCAGTTGCCCAACCAACTGGCAGCTCCTAATTCAAGAGTAGCAAGAGTTTGGCGTCGTTGTTGTAGCAAGTTGAGCACGACGTCCTGAAGCTCAAGCGGGCCTTCGGCAAATACAAGCCCTCCCAGCTCATCGCGAATTTCCGATAGCGTGGGCGCAATGGATTTCTGGAAATCACTCTCCGACGAAGCTCTCGCTGCGATTCTCAAGGTAATCGTAGCTTGGCTAACCGTAATGCCGACCGTTGGATTTCGATCCCGAGCTATCAGAGTTGGAAGGCGGGCTTCCACATCGCTCTCGCCGATTCCAAACAACTTGACTTCTTGGAAGAACAAGCGTCCGCAGGATTGGTCCAACGTGGATTCAAGACGTGTGGTTACGGTACGGTACCACATATCTTTCATTTCGGCCGGTACGCCGGGAAGCGCGATGATTCGACTTTCCCGGTTCCCCACGGGGACTCGCAAATCGATTCCCGGGGCTGAGCCATGTGGATTTGGGATAACGATTGTGCCACGCGGAAACATTGCTTGAACGATATTCCGTTCCGGCATTTCGCGGCTTCGTCGAGCGAAAAGTCCACGTATGTGCTCTAACACTCGGCTATCGAGTTCTAGCGGACGAGCAAAAGCTTCTGAGATAGCCTGTCTCGTCAAATCATCCAGCGTTGGTCCTAGGCCCCCCGAACAAATCACCCAATCCGCCCGCTCTGCTGCCGTTCGCAACACTTCAATGTTGGCTGAGAGATTGTCTCCAACAGTCGTATGGTAGCGAGTTTGTATTCCTAAATGGCCCAATTCGCGGCTTAACCATTGCGAATTCGTATCCAATCGCTGTCCACTGACTATTTCGTCTCCAATCGAAATTATCTCTGCCAACAAAATAAAACTCCTCTTGAAGTACTGTCATCCCTGCCAAGGTTGCACAGATATTGCGTTATTGCCCTAGATGGTAATCCAGGCTGGGTGCCTATCCGACTAGCAAGCGCTCACCTAGAGGCGAGCGTTAGTGGGCTCTCATGAAAGACAGAACTAGCGTTGTCGATCGCACCCGTTACTTCTGATTCTTGCGCGCGTCCAGACCCAGCTGGCTTCGTGTCAGCTCAATGGTTGGATTGGACAGCGAGGTTCGATACGCAGTTTTTTGCGGCCCACACCGGATGACAACAGTGTTGATCTGGTTTTGGGTGTCAGAAAGTAAAACTTGATTCACGAACCTTAGGGGTTCAGTGCGCTGTTCAACCTCACCGATCTCAAAATAGAGCCAAATCCAGGCTCCATCCATTTCCTTTCCGTGCCATACAATCTTTCCAGATAGTTTGGGATTCCTGGAGGCTCCTGCGGGAGTTCCATCATCGTCAGAATCGTCTAACAGCTTCGCATGTGTCTTACCGGGCAAATTCTCTGGTTCCAAGAATCCGAAATGCTGCTTTAAGTAGTCAGCGATTCGCTGATCAACCTCGGAGCTCGTTTCCAAACTGACCGTCTGTTTTCCAATTCGAGACAATGCCTGTTCCAAGTCCGCAGCATGTAACTTCATGCTGATTTCAAAATTGCCGGTCATAGGGTTGAATTCTAGTTCGGCCAAACTCGTGTGGAATGGGTGCCCAGAAACCGGAGTAATGGAACTCGAATAACAGACAATCAAGCAGAGGAAAAAAATAATGCGTTGCATTGGGCTTTGATTGATTCCAAAAAAAGTCTTCTTGATGGTTCGCTTCCTGTCGCACGGAAACAAAGGCCTATCTAGTTGAGCTTAGATAGGAAGTTTGGAATGCGACGTTATGGAGAGGCTTCACCAGCGGCTGTCTTTTTATCTTTTCGGCCCTTGTTCTTGCTTTTTTTTCTTTCTTTCGATTTGGGTATGGTTTTTTCTTGGTGAGATGTTACTGGCTCTGAAGTTGCAGGCGCATCGTTTACCGAAGCTGCTGCTTGTTTCTGAGATCGAGATGGCGTCCGTGCGTTGCTTGCTGTCGTCGGAGTTTCTTGAGCCGTTAACGTAGCTTCGCTGGAGCGTTCCGTGTCCGAATTGGCGTCATCGGTTTGGCCCGCGGCGGGGTCTGATTTTGAATCTGCCTTATTAGGATTCGATTTTTCGGCTTCTGCTTTGGCTTTCTTTTCTGCCTCTTCCGCTCGACGCCGGGCCGCTCGCATCGGATTGTCAAATCCCTCTCCACGTCCGCCCTGCGATTTATATATTTGGAATCGACTGGGTTCCAATCGCGGTGGAAAATAGTTATTGTCCCGGTTGGTATCGGCAGTTTCTAGTCGTGGATCTAGCTCGATGGAACTCAGTACTTTCTCGGAGGTAAAGGACAAAGAGGCTGACTGTGAGTTTTGGTTCCAGATCTCGGCAGGAGCGCGTAGGATCTGCTGGCTACCATCTTCAAAAGTAGCTTGCAGGATCACGGGCATTACCAAACCACCCAGATTCTTCAACGTTACGGTATAGAAATTGGTTTGGGTTTTTAACAATTCTCGTTCAGCGGGTGTTAGCTTTTCGATTGACCGGGCGTATGCTGCGCGAGATTCAGGAGTGACATCCAGAGCGTCATAGGAGTTGTAAAAGTCCTTTAGCTCAGGGAACTCATCGACTCGTTTGGTTAGCTCCTTATTGCGTTCCTCGGATAGCGTCTCTGTAGCCGAGTCCCGTTCCTTTCGTTTCCGATCGGCCTCGGCGTCAGGGTCACCGTCGGTTGGAATCGCCCAACGGACTTTATCGATGGCAATGTCGCAATGTTCGGTCGAATAAAACCAACCTCGCCAAAACCAATCCAAATCAACTCCTGAAGCATCTTCCATGGTTCTAAAGAAATCCGCAGGCATTGGACGTTTGAATTGCCAGCGCTGAGCATACTGCTGGAAAGCGAAATCGAATAGCTCTCGACCAAGTATTGTTTCACGCAAAATATTCAAGGCAGTTGCCGGTTTAGCATAAGCGTTATTCCCAAACTGCAAGATGGATTCGCTGTTGGTCATGATGGGAACCTGGTTGTTGCTCAGCATGTAGGAGACAATCTCGCTCGGCTCTCCGCGCCGCGACGGATAGTTGTCCTCCCACTCTTGCTCTGCCAGGTACTGCAGAAATGTGTTGATGCCTTCATCCATCCAGGTCCATTGGCGTTCGTCGGTATTGACGATCATTGGAAAAAAGTTGTGTCCCACTTCGTGAATAACTACCGATATCAACCCATATTTCGTTCTATCCGAGTATGTGCCATCTTCGTTTGGCCGTGGGCCGTTAAAACAAATCATCGGATATTCCATCCCGTAGACCGGGCCATTGACACTGATGGCGGTTGGGTAGGGAAATGCAAACGTATACCGCGAATACACATTTAAAGTATGAATGATCGAATGGGTGGAATACTTGCTCCAAAGCGGTTCGGCTTCATTTGGGTAAAAGGACATGGCCATAACTGGATTTCCATGGATGTCATGACCTTGTGCATCCCAAATGAACTTTCTGCTTGAAGACCATGCAAAATCACGCACACTCTGTGCATGAAAGACCCACGTCTTCTCCCCATCCGAGCCTTCCTTTTGATTCTCTGCCGCTTCTTCGGGAGTGACAATAAAAACAGGTCTCTTGGCGGTTCGTGCCTGTTCGAACCTTTCTTGCTGCGCAGTCGAGAGAACTTCGCTCGGGTTTTGAAGTACACCCGTCGCAGCCACAATATGATCATCGGGTACCGTGATGCGGACCAAATAGTCACCAAGTTCTAAAGTAAATTCTCCCTGTCCCAGGAATTGTTTATGTTGCCAGCCGTTTGCGTCGGTGAAGGCGACCAATCTTGGAAACCACTGAGCAATCTCGTAAATATAGTTCTTGTCTTTTTCGAAAAACTCAGCTCCCGTACGACCTCGCACGATGTCCGAATCGTTGATTTGATAGTTCCACTCAACATTGAATTCGAATTGTTCTCCAGGCTGAAGTTTGGTCGGTAGATCGATCCGCATCATGGTTTTCACAATGGTATATGCCAGATCCTTACCGGCTCGGTCCGTAACACCTGTTATCTTGCAACCCCCATCAAATGTTGCCCGCAATTGCATGTGTTCCAATGATTCTGTCGACATGCGTTCCGATGGACTAAAAGTTCGCATTCGGTTGTAATCAGAATCTGGGCTAAAAATGTTTGCGTCAAGTTGCAGCCAGATATAGTTCAAAGGGTGCGGAGAGTTGTTCTTGTAGCTTATCTTTTCTGAACCATAAAGATGTTGGTTGGCGTCGTCGAGCCGAATGTCAATAACGTAATTAGCTTGCTGTTGCCAATACCCGGGCCCCGGCGCGCCGGACGCCGTGCGATAGCTATTGGGAGTTGGGAGGATCTCTTCAAGTTGTCGGAATTTATCTTCCTGTTGATATTTGCGATTCTCGATCGGTTGAGCTACGCAGTCAGATAGTAAACTACCCGATAAAATGGCGAATACACAAAGCAATGCAGTTCGACGCATGTTGAACTCGTGCGGATAATAGGGGAGGATTTAGGGACGCTTGTCGGTGAAGGCGGACAAAATGTAGCGACTGTGAAAGCGTCCTCCATCATAATCAAAATCCGACTCGAAGAAACGCTCCTGGCTCACTCCTAGCTAGGCCGCTTGCATTACACCCTGCTATCTGCGGGGCCAGAGGGAGTGCAGAAGCGTGACTGACCAAGTTTCTGGTAGACTTTCGGGCAGCCTTTTTGTTTTTGGCTGGTGTTTCCCACTTTTTCACGGCCGGGTATTTCACGCGTACTGGCTGGTTGGGCGAGCTCAAACACTTTCTTTCCCAAAGAGCCAAATGCTAACATCTAGCCAGGCTTGCTTGGATTGTCGTGGTTCGCTCTGCGAACCAACGGGCTTTGTGTTTTGAGCAAATCAGTTCATTAGGCGAGGGCAGAAATAAATCTACCAATCCTAACCCGAAGCGTAAGCGAGTGAC
>JAGQOY010000234.1 GCA_020427005.1 Planctomycetales bacterium | reverse complement strand
GCGTAAGCGAGGGACCGAACAAGAATCCCTCACTTACGTTTCGGGTTGGGACGTTTATTCCTGCCGCTCGCCTAAGTCAGCGTAGCGCCAGAGGCCGCAAATAGGAATCAATCAGCCAAATTGCCACACAATATTATAGGTGGTCTGTTTCCTCGACAACAGGAATTATCTACCAATATTCATCAATCTTGCCCCGCAAATGTCTTAGGGAAGAATTTCCTAGACTACTGCCCGGCAACGGCTTTAGGGTGGTCCACAATGTTACCTGCCACCAAAACAGGCCCAGAACTCGCCCCCAACCAAGCTCCGATCGAACAACTTCCCAATAGGCTTGTAGCTGCAAACTGATCGTTATCCTTGTACTGCTTTACAGGTCGGATGCGCTCGCAGCGAAGACATAGGCACCCTTTCGGAAGTGGCATCACTGCAAGAGCTTTGGGACATTGGCTGGGGTTTCCTGGCTTTGGGAACTTCCAGGATTTACTTCTGCGGGAACCATTTGAGATGGAGGCGAAATACCTGGTGCCGCCGATCCTCCCGAGAACGGTTCAGCAAGATCAGCACCAGAAAGCAATCCAAGAAGCAGCGTAGCACCCAGATACAATGTGTAGTGCAAGACTCCTTGCACCAACTCAAGTTCAAAAATCAAAACCGACGCTGAAATTCCGACTGCCATCATGATTGGAAACATGATCAACATGTCCATTCCGGTGAACTCCGCCATAGTCGCGTGACCATTAACATACTTAGGAATCATTACATACAATCCCCACGTCAAGGCAAAGAGTACCGCGCAAATACCACTACGGACCCAGAGCTCCTTTCGGCTGAACCCCTCCAATTCATCGTCTTGCAGAAACCAATAACCTCCCATAACCAACGGCAATGCCAAACCTATTACGGCGATTGCTAATAGGGCATTTGGCGGCTCGGTGGCACTTAGGCGAAATCCCAGCGCTAACCCCACAACCACCATTGTGCTTAGACCGATGGCCAGCATGACTGGCATCGAAACATTGAATTCCTTCCTTCGTATGGGCTTTAGGATGGACTTGCCTTTGGAATCCTTGGGGCCAGATTCCTCAGGCGCATGAATTACGACCTCTTGGGTCTTGTCAGGGATCTTGATGACCTTTTGACAACTCGGACAGGGTCCTGATTTACCAGCGAACTTATCGCTGACAGTAAATCGTTTCAAACACCCAGGACAAGTAACTTGGATTGCCATACAGTACCAAACAATATTCGTGATAAATCTAAGTTAGTTACGCGTGCGAACGGACTTGAGGTGGGCAATGAGAGACACATTTACCCCGGCCGATTTTCGCTTTGTACGATGGTGTTGGACATACCCCCTTTGCCAAGCACCTCACACAGCCTCCTACCTCGGCTACCCCGTTCCGCCATTCTCATTGCCTATCCTAGCAAGTTTCTCACAGCTTAATTATTGGCTTCTCCTGTTTTAAGACCCCTGAGAATCCCGTTTTCCTCAGGACCTAAGGCAGTGACTACCAAGTGCCGAAATTCTTGGCGATTGACATAACCTTAAATCGATCCTATCGCTTGCACCGTCGCCGAGATGGTGCCTATGACTTGTATGTAGATGGAAATTCAACACCAATTGCCACTGGGCAACGAACGAATCCGCAGTACTACTATCCAGTATTAGCTCTCAACCTCTGTGTTCCGGGGACTTATCCCGCAAATAACGAACAAATCAGCGACCATCCAGCAGCCATAATATCAAGCTTTCGAGTATTTGAATGATCTCCCATTAATCAGGCAAATCCTTTGCTCCTGCTCCGCAATAGGTTTGCCTCAGGCAAAAAAATCAACCGAGATGCCGATCCGAACTCATTTATCGCTGCACCTCCGAAAATCCTTCCAATTAATATCAAATATAATTGCGAATCTTTGCTGGAAACGACTACCCAGATTGGGTATCTTTGTGGCATGTCCAACTTTGACGCCCCAACTGAGAATCAGATTTCTAATGCGCCTACCGAGGCTTTGTTTGTGCGCGTCTATGATGAGCTGCGTTCTATGGCCCAGTACTTGATGCGTCATGAGCGGGCCGATCATACATTGTGCTCGACTGGGTTAGTCAATGAAGCATTTCTGCGAATGCAAAACACTATTGAGTGGGATTCAGCCGCTCATTTCTTTACTGCCGCCGCTGAAGCCATGCGCCGCGTTCTAATCGATCACGCTCGTGCCCGCAGCACTCAAAAACGCAGTTCGATGCGAGTGCCAATCGATCTACATGCAGTCGAAGATCGGGGCATTCAACAGGACCTTGACCTGCTTTTGGATGTAGACGAGCTGCTATCGAGGCTTGAGGGCGAGGATTCGTTGGCAGCTGACTTTCTGCGGTTGCGGCTGTTCGCTGGCCAAAGCGTTGTTCAAGCTGGCCAAACTCTGGGTTTGACCCGCTGGTCTGCGTATGAATTATGGACTTTTTGCCAGGCTTGGTTTGCAAGCGCTAGGAATTAAAGAGAACGCAAATACTGTGACTCAAAAGAACGACAACTACCCTCCCAAGCTGGGAAAGTCGGAAAATGTGAAGTGTTCAGGAGAAGACCGTTCTATTCCAAAAAGAATTGACAGGGTCTCTGATTTCGAACGAACTGTTCAGGAGCCGAGTCAAGTTACTGCCTGTATTCGGAGTGAAACTTGAGTTGTCACTCTGGCGCGAATTCATTAGAGAAACTCGCCCAAAATTCCACATGACGCGAATGACAGGAGCCGTACTAGCAAGGTGTCGAATCTGGCTCATCCCCCGCTAGTCAACGTCATCAGCCTCAAAAGCTGTTAACAATTCGCTTCTGATTCCAGAAATGTTTGCCACGATTCTCGCATGGATCGGTATGCAGGGATTTCCCGACATATTCATTCGGTTCATTAGGTTTCAGTTCTGTGTCCATGCACAGAGCAGATAGCGATTGCGCCCGCTTGATCCACGGCTTGTTGATCATGCAGCTATCTGCTCGTGCAATGCGCACTTGTCTAGCAAAAAAGGAGAATGTTATGAATGTAGTGCGGTTTCGTGGTCTCTGCCTGGCCTTGATAATTTGTTGTTGGTCGTGGTCCTACGGGTTTTCTCAAACGATCCCGTTTTTCATCACCGGTAGTGGCTATGTCCCAGGAGGATACTTTTCGCTAACACCATTTGTTCCAATAGACCACAACACAGAATCTGGTTGGGGAATAAAAATCGGCCACCATACAGGAGAAGGTGGATTCCAACTGACAGCCCCACCGAACATGAGCACACTATCGGTCGACTTTTCCAGTAGTCGCCCTTATCATTTCGTCTCCTCGGACGACCCACGTAATGTTTTGGCGTGCAATTATGGCGTCATAACCGGAGATCTCCCCGCTTCTCAACCCGGCACCGCAACTTTTCACAGCATCGATTCTGGGGCAGACCCCGATTCCCCGCTGGACGACACCTTTATCATTTCCTTTCTAGCCGAGTTTCGTCCTGCTTTGGACGACTGCTCAGGAAAGTTTCACAAATCGCGTTTGAAGAATGGCAGCTTTATGATGCTTGCTCTCTCTAAACCCGTAAAAATTGATTTGGCCAACGGGATTGTTGTCAACGCTAACACTCCCGGCGCCCCAATTGCTTATTCGTGGTACGGATTAGGGACATTGACCTTCAAATGGCCTTTCGGGCTGTTCTAGGCCCATTTGATAGAAGAATACTAAACGACAAGCTTCAGTATTGGTCGAGCTAAGGAATCGTGTGAAGAGTTCTTACTTCGGCCATGGAAATCGTCCTCGGACATTCCATGGCCGAATGCTGTTCTTTAACTCTTCATGCTTTGGCTCTTCCTATACCGGATGAAAGAACTTCAATGATCTTGATTGTGTGCTGTAGCCTATTGCCCTGGATCGATCTCTAATACCAGTCCGGTGCCTCACAAGGCTTAGCCCTGTCGTGAATCTGATACTAAAGAGATGTATCGAGTTGCAAGTTTCGGAAAAAAGTCTCCGTGCTCGCATATACAATTGAGGTCAGATTCTTTTTCTTAAGGGATTAGATGGTGGCTGCAGACAATCAGGTAACTCCTCAACTGCGCCTAGTCTTCACTGCCGCATTAAGACTACCGCCGGAGGAACGAGAACTTTTTCTGAATCAACAATGCACCAAAGGCTCCCAACTACGGCAGGACGTCGATTCACTACTCAATGCCTTTCAACCTGGGAAGCCTATTATCAACCAATTGGACATCGCTCCACTGGCTGTCGCTCGTTGCGCTCAATCATTCGCCGAGTCACGCAATCCCGAGGATGTGGAGAATCTTATGATCCCTAAACCCGTAATTGATGGCTTTGAAATTATTGAACCGCTCGGCGTCGGTGGCATGGGCATCGTCTGGCGCGCCCGACAACTGAAACCACTGCCCAGAGATGTCGCCATCAAGGTCATCAAGCCGGGACTCGATTCACTACAAGTTCTTCATCGGTTCCAACAGGAACAAACAGCTTTGGCGGCCCTCAGTCACCCAAATATCACCGCCGTTCTTGAAGCTGGAATTACGCAGCTTGGTACTCCCTACTTCGTCATGGAACTTGTCAATGGAATTCCTCTGGATACTTACTGCAAACTACCTGGAACTACACTAGAACTAAAACTACAGTTGTTTGTCGTTGTTTGCCAGGCAATCCACCATGCCCATTGTCGAAATATCGTTCACCGAGATCTAAAACCTGCCAATCTCCTGGTAATTCAATCTTCCGGAACACCCTCCATCAAGATCATTGATTTCGGTATTGCCAAAGCACTTGAGACCAATGCTCTGCAACCCACTCAATTTACCTTGCTCAGCCAACTGGTCGGTACTCCGTTGTACATGAGTCCCGAACAAGCTCGCGGACAAAGCAATGCCATCGGTGCCCGTAGCGATATCTATGCTCTCGGATGCGTACTCTACCAATTGCTTACTGGAACTACTCCGCTTGACGCTTCCCAATTCCCAAATAATTTGGATGCCTGGCGCAAGCTTCTAGACGAACATCAGCCAACTCCCCCAAGTCGACGCTGTGTGGAAACATCCATTCCGCGTGAACTCGACTGGATCACCTGCAAGGCCATGGCAAATGAACCCCAGCGGCGCTACGACACCGCACAGGGGTTAGCTGATGATATTCAACGCTTTCTTCAGGGACAGCCGATACTCGCCAAGCGACCTTCGCTGGGCTATCGCTTCTCAAAACTTCTGAAAAGGAGACGACGAGAACTGGGCTTTGCTTCCTGTGCCATTGTCTGCGGGATACTCATCAACTTCATGCTCAGTTTTACTTCTGCTCGATGGCTCACCGCCGCTACAGAAACCGACTCAGCAGACAACAATTTAATCCTAGAAGAAAGTAATGTTCCAAGCAGCCCTGCAACTGTTTTCTTGTCAAACGCACCACTCGAAGATATTCCAATTTCTACTACTTCGAACGCCCAAACGGAGAATGAAGACCAGCTTCTAACGGACCGCCTCAACCAACAGCCCAGCTACGAACTCAACCTGCACGATCTCGAGGGAAAATCAGGTTTGGAGCTGGTAGGACTCCTGGAGAAACAAGATTGGGTGGAATACGGGTATCGAGATGAAAAATGGAATTCCGTTGAAAACGGTAGCCTGCTTATCAGAAACGCCTTAAGGAGAAACATCCAAGATGATGGAGATTTTGCCATTTCGTTTGACCTGAGGATAGATCCTAAGGGAATCAAGTACCCAAGAACTGGGGCTTTCACCTTTCAGATAATACGTAGCACTGGCAGAGCTTTGGCGCATCGCGCCAATATCACCTTTTACTGCGATCGGATTTCGGTCGATTATCCGAACGGGAAATACCCGGAATGGCATCCCCTTCATGCAGGCTCGGACAATACGGCTAGCAAATACGTAGACATGGACACGACGGAACTGAGATCCTACCGGCTTGAGTGTCGCCAAGATGGCAGTTACCACATGTATGTGGATGGCAGTACTACTCCAATTGCCATTGGCCAGCGAATTAATCCACAATACAAATATGATACCTGGCAATTACAACTGGTCGTGCCAGGTACGTATCCAAGTAACAGCGATCAACTCAGCAATCATCCGACGGCCATTCTTTCCAAATTTAAGATCTTTGAATGATGGCCCTTCTGGCCGAATTGTGCCGCCAATATGTTAATTGCTCTGAGGGAAACACAGCCAACCTATCCGATTCCATTGATCGCGCTATAAACATCGTTAGCCATTTCTCGGAGAGACTTTTCGAACTCACTTAACAGTCCATCTCCATCGATGTCGTAAAGAGTCGCATAGCCTGTAGTGCCGTTTCTTGCAGTTCCAGTTAGCCGATTAGTTGCCAGCAAAAGCGCCGAGATGGTTATGTTGGAAAAATCAGCAACATCAAATGCAGCTCCATTTCTGCCTACATTCACGATTTTCGCCCCAACTCCCACGTCAGTCACATTAAATCCGTAATTGGCCGCACGGTTGTCTCCAGCTAGATTTTGGCTCGTGAAAAATGTGCTCAAGGCAAGGGCCATAAACTGAGCATCTACTTTTGATGACCCGTTTAGCTTTTTCTTAAACAATTCTTCGCGATAAAAGCTGGCGACTTCGATTGCATCGTCACCTCCTATTCCATCAGAAAACGTATTGCCGAATACATTGCCAAGCCAGTTATGCCTGGGGCTGCTGATGCGGGACGTGCCGAACGGAGGTTGGTTAGATGCGATCAGTCACTAGTGCGATTCTTGACGGACGTGTAAATTGCATCCACCGATTTCGTTGGTAATCGTGTGGGACTTCGTACTGCTTTTGCAAATGGGGCGGGCTAATCGTGAATCCCATCGGCATGGAATCTGCACGACTTGCTGGTGGCACAGAGCATTGCGGAAATTCAAGGGATTTGCTGAATGCACAGGCTGAACGTCGTCTTATATCAACCGGAAATTCCGCAAAACACGGGTAACATCGGGCGGACTTGTGTGGCACTGGAGGCAAAACTTTGGATCGTACGCCCTACAGGATTTCGCCTTGATTCGGGACAACTCAAACGTGCTGGACTCGACTACTGGCAACATCTAGACTGGGAAAGTGTCGATTCATGGGAAGATTTAGCGTCACAGTTGGACACGAGCCGTTTTTGGCTGGTGACCAAGCACGCGCAGCAGCATTATTTCAATGCGAGTTTTGAGTGGGGAGATACGCTAGTTTTTGGACGTGAAACTACCGGCCTTCCACCCGTCATTCGAGACCAATTTCTTGATAAACAATTAGCGATTCCGATGCCAGGCCCAGTGCGCAGTCTGAACCTGGCTACATCCGCAGGCATAGTTATGTACGAAGCGGCTCGACAACTTGGCAATTTAAGACCGCAGTTACCGGGAGGTCAAACCTGTGGTTAATCGTGCACACGCGTCGACGCTTTACAGTTGCGCCTTTCCACGCAGACTCGCGGTAGTGCTGCTTATTTTTTATGGGTTTGTTTGCATCCGCCAAAAAGCTTCACGAGCCGAAACTCCACAGGATCAAACTCTGCGCGCCATGTTTCAAATGGGACTGGTGGAAAGTGCCAAACGTTACGCTGCAACAGAACTTGCCCTAACCACCGATGAGCAGCTTAAAGCCTGGTGGACAATGCGGTTGGCAGAAAGCCACGCTCTTGCCGCCCTGTATGATCGGGAAAATCAAATTCGAGAATGGACCGAAGCGGCCCAGATATTGGATGATTTCGCCCAAGCCAACGTCGAACACACGAGAATACCATGGCTCAATTGGCAGAAAGCCAGAATCGAGCTATTGCGAGCGCAAAGTTCATTGGCTGATTTTCTTTCAGCCCCAGGAAACGATAGTGCGCGACAAAGCAGCTTGTTGCATGTACGGGGCGTTATCGACCTATGCGACCAATTGGTGTTGGATCTTGAAAAGAGACTACCGTTGGCCGCGCGTGAAACATTGGGGGGACAAACCCAAGCTCCAGCGGAGCAGTTACATCAACTGCGATTGGACACTCAACTACTTCGTTGCGAAGCCGTGCTTATACGCCTGCGGCTATACCCGCCTAAGCATCGTGACCGAGTTGCTGCCGCTACAGATGTGAATTCGATCGTGCTAACTTCCTTGCAGGATGCTTCTGCCGGGTGGCCCGAGCGCGATACTTTGTTGGTTGCCCAAGCAACGGCCGGTCTTGAACTGAGTGAGCGATCGAAATCACTGATCGAACTCGAACGTTTGGCCATGCAAGGCAATTCGACTGCCACGCGAATCCGTGCTGCAGCCACGGCTATTGAGGCCCTCATTGAGGATCATGAATCTACTCGAGCCCACAATTTGCTGGAGCTGTTAAGAGGACTGGAGGCAGGTCCCGAATTGCATTTGGCGGAATTGCGATTGGGCGTAACCGAGCTGTCCAGCCATAGCACTGAAAAAGATCGGCAACTAAATGAACTAGTCGCCCGTCTAAATCAATTGGGTACCAATTACGGAAGCTACTGGCGGAGCCGCGGCGAAGCCATTTTGGTTTCCGCCAATGTTGCTCCATCGTCGGGCCAACCCAATGCCAATCGTGACTTGGCCTTGGCACAAGTGCGGCAGTTGCTGGCAGCTGGAAATGAGAATGAAGCCATCGCGCGGTTGCTTCAATATCGAGACAACGATGCAGCCGTTGGACGCCCCGAGTCGGCCCTCACCTTTGCATCGCAGGCCTGCGTCTTGCTACGCAAACAATCACAGTGGCTTGCTGCTGTAGAAGCAGTTGATCGCACGGCGCTGCAGTTTTCGTCCTCCGTAGGTGCAGCGCAGGCTCATTACTTGGCAATCCTGAGCCTATCTGATGCATTGCGTGCTCAGCCTACTCAGGATGATCTGCAAACACGATATGAGGAAGCCTTGATCCAGCAGTTATCCCTTTGGCCTGACGCTGCCGAAACGGATGCCACGCAAGTCTGGCTGGAAAAATGGCTGGCAGGTCAAGCTCGCTTCACCCGGCTAGCAGAGGCCCTGCGCAAACGCGCTCTAGCTTCACGACAACCCACAATCGTCGACAAACTGGTCGTCCAGTGGCTGGGCGTCGTTTTAAACAAGCTCGACGACGTGGAGCAACAATCAGAAATATCGCAAATTCAATTGATCGAAGCCCCCGACCAACAAATCCAGGCGACCTATCATGTGGCAGCACTGGCAGCTACGGTGCTGAGTACTTGGACTACCGAAGACGAATCGCTGGATATCGCTCAGCAGATCTCGAAATTGCCTCCAGCGACAGCTCTAACAGAATCCCTGCGATCTAGCGTTATGAAGGTACTTGAAGCTCGCCGCATATCGGTAAGCGGAAGAGCTGATATGCAGAACGGCGTTAGTGCCCGAGACTTACCCAGCGAACTAGTCGGAGTATTTGCCCAAGTGCTGTTGGAAGCAGTAGACAATCTTCCTCCTGCAGAGCACCAATCGAGGTGCCAACAGTTCTTTTCGGAGTCGCAGAATTGGGCCGATGTGCTTTCCAAAGAGAGCTCAACAATGTATCAAGCTTTGGGACACCGACTTGGCGTACTATTCAACGAGCCAAAAAGTTTCGACCAAATGCGAGCGTTGACGAATAGGTATCCTCGCGATGGTCGTCTTTCGATCTTGCTAAGTACGGCACTAGTAGATGCCTATGCAATAACTGCTACCAAGGAATATTTGGATGAAGCACTAGCCATATCCAAACGCGTGGCGGTTGGCAGTGAACCTGGAAGCGATCTGCATTGGTCCGCGCGCTGGAGAACCTTGCAAATTATGGCTCTCCAGGGCAGGACTTCCGACGCTGCGATTGGCGCCAAACTATTGCTCAATGCAAGTAACCAACTGCCAGAGCCCTGGCGTGGTCGGATTGAACGATTGTCTAGACTGTAGCTAACAACGTTTAAGTCTCAACCACAATTTAACTGTCCCTGGAGCCTGGACCGATAAAAAGTCACCCATAATCCGTGTCTTGGAATTTGATAATGATGAAAGCCTATGGCGCTTGGCTGATCGGTTGACTTACATTTTGAACTGCAACGGTACACGGAGTACCGCAACGGTGCGCTTACAGAGTACTGCATCGGTGCGCTTATGCAGTACTGCAGCGATGGGCTCACGGAATTCGGAAAACTTACCCTCCCAGGCCTGGCTCGTTATACAACACAAATCAGGAAGTCGAAAAATTTTTAGCTCCCGGTCCAAAACAGTTCCATGCGTTGGACA
>JAGQOY010000233.1 GCA_020427005.1 Planctomycetales bacterium | reverse complement strand
CGTATAGCGTGTGGTTTCAAGAAAATCATTGAGCAAATGTGCGAAAAAACGCTACTCTTTCGTGAAGTTTGCTCTAGCATTCGACGTGCGTACCGGAACGGACTTTGATTTTGTTTTCGGTGACGCGGTAGAAAGAGATCCCAAACGGGTGGTGAATAAAAAAGCGCAGTTGACCGGCTTACGCGGACAACTGCGCTTTGTTAGGGTCATATATTAGATATTTTGCTTACTCACCGCCGGGACGAGAACGTTCCCCTTGTCCGCGACCTCCCCGAGGTCCACCTTCTCCGCGAGGACCGCCTTCACCACGTTGTCCGCCGCGATTGCCCATTTGCTCGGCCATGGCTTGAACTTCTTCACGCGACAGTTTTTTGTCGTTGTCTGTGTCTAAGCGTGCTAGCATTGGTCGCATGCGTTCTGGTAGCTCTTCTTCGGATACGTAGCCATCATTATCTTTGTCGTTTTCAAAAACGCGATTTACCATTTCTTCAGGTCCACCACCGAATCCACCAGGACCTCCGGGTCCGCCAGGGCCACCAAATCCACCGGGTCCTCCAGGCCCACCGAATCGTCCCATTTCGTCTGGGCTAGGCATCATTTCTTCCATGGTCAATTTGCCGTCCCCGTTCTTGTCCAGTTTCTTAAGGTTGGCGGTTGCATTGGCGATTTCTTCAGCAGAAATTTCTCCATCTTGGTCTGCATCAAGAGCAGCCATGATCGGTAAGCGAGCAAGCATTCGGCCCGGACCGAAGCCCTCAGGGCCTCTACCGCCAAATCCACCGGGACCAAATCCCTCTTCGCGTCCGCGTCTCTCGCCCTCACCGCCTCGATCACCACGCTCACCACGCGGTGGCTGGGCTACCAATAGACCCACAGGGGACAGGCAAAGAAGGGTCGTAAGGGCTATGTGTGCATATTGCTTCATCGTAAATGATCCTCGCAAAAGATTGTTGACAAGTCGAACTAAACACTGCCTTGGCTGCGTGTAGAGATTTAAACCCATAACCGGATCGCAAGTTTCGTTATGAGGGCTCTCTTTTCTTACTAGCGCTGCTTCGCCCCCGCGCCTGAGGGCAATGCTCTGCCATGCTGTTTTCAGCCCAAACGAGTGGCAAATAATTACTACGTTTGCACGTGTTCTCGGATCCAACGTTCGAGTTCCTCCCAATCAACGGGAGGCAGTTTAGACAGGTCAGGTCGCAATCGAACCGCCTCGTGAATATATACGTGGTGAATTTCCGACTGCGGTTTTTCTGTATTCCAATGCAAAAGTACTCGGATGCATTTAGCCAATGAACCGGTGACCTGAATTTCATAGCCGCACAATAAGGGCACTTCCAGCCAACCCAATTGTCTAGCTGCCATGGCGGGGAACTCGGCGTCTAGGTCTTTGGTAACAGTGAAGATCGCACTGGCAACATCAGCCGAATCAATTTGATTTCGGCGAATCATCAGCGCTAACATCTGGCGCGTTGCATTCAGAATGTCCTCACGAGAATTGCTCACTACGGTAGTTGCACCACGAACGCCTCGACAATAAACCATGTTCAAATCTTTTTTTGAGTTTCCCTGATCACCGTATGTCACATGCAATGCCGATATTGGGGCACGCCATGTCTGGGCAAGTTAGGTTAGAGGGCCATAATATACATTCGGTAGCGGTAGCTGTTCAGGCCCTTTCCTAGACTGGACCTGATCAAACAAGCGAAATGCCCGAGTTTCCATAGGGTTGCCTTGCCCTGTCCAGCCATAAACGGGCAAGCCCCATCGGCTGGTCCAAGGGATAGAGCCGGCGAAGCAATATCTGATTGAACTTCCCAACGCGTAAGCACACGAACTGATCACCATGACAGAAACTCCGACTTCTTTAGAAGACAGCTCTCTCAGCTTTGATCCCCACGAATTCGCCATTTTGATTGTCGATAACGATCGTGCACACGCCCGAGCTATGACAGAAAGCTTGGAGCGAGTGGGGTATCGATGTACCGTGGCCACCAGCGGCCCTGAGGGGATACAGCATATTGAAAGGAGTATGTTTCATGTTGTGGTCAGTGATCTAGTGATGAACGACATCGATGGCATGCAGGTTTTACAAAAGGCTAAAGAATGCTTGCCTGACTGTGAAGTCATCATGGTGACCGGGCATGCCACGGTTGTCAAAGCTGTCGAAGCCATGCAATATGGGGCATTCAATTTTCTTGAAAAGCCCATTACGCCCGGGCGTCTAAGGGCGGTCACTGCCAAAGCGATCGAGGCGGTACAACTGCGTCAGACCAATTTTGAATTGAGACAACGCCTTGACGAGAGATTCGGTTTTGAAGGGATCATCTTTGCAAGCCCCAAGATGCAGGAAGTAATTGATCGCTTGAAGCGAATTGCGCCTACGGATGCTACCGTGTTAATTACAGGCGAAAGTGGGACAGGTAAGGAATTGATCGCCCAAGCAATCCACCAAAATAGCCCTCGCAAGAGTAAACGTATGAAGGCGTTGAATGTGCGAGCGGTTTCAGAAACGTTGGTCGAGAGTGAATTATTCGGTCACGTGAAAGGCGCTTTCACCGATGCGGCCAGTGATCGTATGGGTGCATTTGAATATGCGGACGGTGGAACGCTGTTTCTGGATGAAGTTGGCGACATGCCGATGAATACGCAGATCAAACTTTTGCGCGTACTCGAAGAGCATCGCATTACGCGTGTAGGCGACAACAAACCCATAAAGGTTAACGTGCGATTGCTGAGCGCGACCAATCGACCATTGGAGCAGATGGTTGCCGACGGTACATTTCGTAATGATCTTTATTATCGGTTGAATATTGTCACTGTTCATTTGCCATCATTACGCCAACGCCCAGAGGACATTGTTCCTCTGATGGATCATTTCAAGAAAATGTTCGTTCGGCGTCATCACAAACAACCTTGCAGCTTCTCGCCCAATGTTACTAAACGCTTTTTCGGGTACGAATGGCCGGGGAACATCCGCCAACTGCGCAACTTTGTCGAAACCATGGTAGTTTTAGACACCGACGGAGTCCTGGATTTGAACGATCTGCCTCCTGAATTGAGTTTGGAAGGTGACGGTGAACTGCTGGCCCAAACGGTTGCGACCCCTCCACAAATCAGTTTGCCTCGTGGTGAGGATTCATCGCTTGTCGGGCAACCCATGGCTAACATCGAGCGTTGGGCCATCGAGGAAACCTTGAAACTGACCGGCGGAAACCGGGAGGAAGCCGCCCGAATCCTTGATATTGGCGCCCGCACGTTGTATCGCAAACTTGACAAGTACCGTCACGACGACGGCCTGCCGGAAGGTTAGACTGCGATTTCGTATATCTCACTTGCAGACAGCAACTTAGGAACGGGAACTCAATGCCCATCATACGACAGCTTTCATCAAGCCTGGTCAATAAAATTGCGGCTGGGGAGGTCATCGAACGTCCGGCAAGCGTCGTTAAGGAACTCTTGGAAAATAGTATCGATGCGGGCGCGACTCGAATAGAACTGGTCATCGAAAGTGGTGGACTGGAGATGATTCGAGTTAGCGATAACGGTTGCGGAATCGAAGAGCAGCAGATTCCTCTAGCTATTGCCAGTCACGCAACTAGCAAACTCGTAGAAGCGGACGATCTTTTTGACGTGCGTACTCTTGGTTTTCGAGGAGAAGCGTTGGCCTCTATAGCAGAAGTGAGTCACTTTACGCTGCGGACTCGCACTGCCGAATGCGATGGCGGAGCAGAACTAGCCGTGCGAGGCGGACAGGCGGATCCGCTCCAGCCTGCTGGGTGCCCCGTGGGAACGACAATCGAAGTTCGGAATCTTTTTTTTAACACGCCCGTTCGCAGAAAGTTCCTGCGGACTTCGCAGACTGAGGGCGGGCATATCACCGAGGCCTTTACTCGCATAGCCTTGGCGTATCCTCAGGTTCAAATGTCCCTAGTCAGTGGCGCGCGCACGGTATACGAATTGGCTGCAACCGACGCATGGGCCGAGCGTATACAAGCATTCTTTGGAGATGAAGTTGCTAGCGCCCTCATTCCAGTGGAAAGCAGTCAAGACCAGACTCGACTGAGCGGTTATGTTTGCGATCCAACTGTCAATCGGAGTAATAATCGCAGTCAATACTTGTTTCTCAACGGGCGTCATATTCGCGACCGTTCATTGCAACACGCACTGAGTGAGGCATATCGTGGGTTGATGATGGTAGGGCGATTTCCCGTTTGCTTTCTGCGAATGGATATTCCACCAAATATGGTCGACGTAAATGTTCACCCAACGAAAATGGAAGTTAGATTCCAGGACGGAGGGAAAGTGTATAGTCAACTGTTGCAAACTTTGCGGCACCGTTTCTTGACCAGTGATTTGACTGCCAGGGTCCGGCATGTACCGGGCCCGGTTCCTCGTTCTACAGATCCGGAGCGTTCTATAGCACCCTTAGCATCTTCTCGACCAAGTAACGATGCCTTGCAATCGCCGAGTAATCATTTTCAAGCAGATCGCTGGGAAGGACACACCCAGAAAATGCTGGATGTATCCGCTACCGAACTACTCGATCTTCGCCATGTTTCCCCATTTCGACCCTTCCCGAGTTTGAGCCTTGGGGGAGCACGCCAAGGCGAAGTTTCGGTTGCCAACACCGATGATCCGCTTCCTACGGAATCGCCGCTGCCACCTGGGGCCACGGTCTGGGATCCACTCTCACTAAACCCGAGCGAGCAAAAAGCAGACTCTTCATTCGAGGAGGGCGTAGCGTCCGACACGCCAGGGATTGAAACTGAACAATCGTCTCAAGTTGCAGCATGGCAACGGCGCGACGAATCGCAAACGTCCTCCCTCGGGAGTCATTTAGGTTATCAAATTCACCAACGCTATTTGATAACACAAGACGAACATGGCATGGTCATTATCGATCAGCATGCTTTGCACGAGAGAATTTTGTATGAACAATTGCGACAGAAAGTCGAACAATCGAATCTGGAAACACAGCAGTTATTGGTCCCAGAACCATTGGATTTGACTTCTCAAGAAGCTGCTGCCGCTCTCGATTCGCGAGAGCTATTATCCAAGATTGGCATTAATATCGAGCCCTTCGGTGGTGGCACAGTTTTGATGACTTCCTATCCCGCCATGCTGACTCATGTCCGTCCTGTGGATCTACTGCGGCAGGTGCTTGAGCCTTTGTTGGCGGGTGGTAAGGAGCCTAGCACGCGAGAACTACTTGACGAACTTCTGCACATGTTGGCCTGCAAGGCTGCCATCAAAGCAGGAGATAAGCTCTCGTCGGAAGAGATCACTGCTTTGCTAGAACAGCGGCATCACTTCCAAGATACACATCACTGCCCGCACGGTCGGCCGACTGCCCTTTTCTTTAGTCGACAACAATTGGACAAGATGTTCAAACGCACATAGCTCAGGCTTCGTTTCTGAAATTCTCTAAGGTCATCGGGGGTGAGTGGATTCCCAGTGCTTTGTCAAAAGTAGATTACAGGGCATTTGATGAAACTATGAATTCTCAATAGTTGCAATAGGCTGGGACTTCTGGACTCATCCACTTTAACAACCCTGATTGGGAAACCTGACAAATCACCAGGTTCAATTGCCAGCCAATACAAGCCATAAACCCGTTGAAGTTTTCCTGCCTTGCGCCCAGAAAACTCGTTTTCAAGACGAGATTCGACAAATCGATGGGTGCCAGTGCCAGCTCTCGTAGTTAGAATAGAAGTCTCCTTCCCGCCTTGGCGTCACCCTCTGCTTGGCGATGGCCAAGTTCTATTGAGTGACTGTTGCCAGGAACCCCTCCGTACGACTGTAGATTCATGAGCGATCCTTCCGGCCGTCTCTCCAGCCAACGAAGCTATGATATCGAGTTTTCGGTACCGATGGTCCATCGTCTGCGCTTTACGGAAGACTGTTTCGGTCAGGATTTCGATATTCTGAAGGAGGTTTTTGAACATCCGGCCCATTCGCCTGCGCGAATTCAAGTTTGGGTGGATGAGGGCGTTGCTCAAGCGGACAATTCCCTTTGTGACCGCATCGCCACACGACTGGATCAGGCAAATGGTCTAGAGTTAGTCTCCGATGTCGAGCTCTTACCGGGAGGCGAACGAGTCAAGAATGATACTCGTATCATTGATCATCTGTTGGCAAGCATCAATCGTGATAACCTGGATAGACGCAGCTACATCATGGCAATTGGAGGTGGTGCGCTTCTGGATGCAGTAGGGTACGCGGCCGCCATTGCACACCGCGGCATTCGATTGGTTAGGCTTCCAACCTCCACGCTCGCTCAAGCTGATTCGGGTGTAGGTGTTAAGAACGCCGTTAACTGGTTCGGTAAGAAGAATTGGAAGGGCACTTTCGCAACGCCTTGGGCGGTCGTGAATGACCGTAATCTTCTGCATGGGTTAAGTGATCGTGACTATCGTTGCGGGTTCTCCGAAGCTGTCAAAGTTGCCTTGTTAAAGAATCCTGTTTTCTTTCATTTCTTGGCTGATAATGCAAGTGCGATTGCCAACCGAAAGCAACCGTATGCCTCCGAGGCCATCCGTCAGTCCGTGTTACTACATCTGCGGCATATTACACAGGGCGGAGATCCATTTGAAATGTTGCAGGCTCGTCCGCTCGATTTTGGTCACTGGTCCGCTCACAAATTGGAGGCTATTACGGACTACGCTTTGCGCCACGGTGAGGCGGTGGCTATTGGCATCGCCGTTGATGTAGCCTACTCGCATCTTCGCTTGGGCTTGCCATCAGAAATTGCCGAGCAGACGATATCTATTTTACAAAATCTACACCTTCCGATTTGGGACGTTGCACTTACTGGTGAAGCAGTCTTTGACGGACTTGAGGAATTTCGACAACATTTGGGTGGACAGCTTACCATCACCTTAGTCGAGGACTTGGGGTATCCACGGGATGTTCACAGCATCGAGCGCAGCGTCATGCGCGAGGCTATTTCTTGGGTAGCCGGCAAGCATAATCTTCACTCTGTCAAGGCGATCTGAACTGGATTCAATCTTCGAAATCGAGTTTGTTGACGGCCACAGTCCTCTGAGAGAAGTTTACCATGCAAGCTCACTCGTATTGCACAAAATCGCAAACTAGTAGTCGCCGCCAATTCTGTAGCCTCACCTCTGCTGCACTGGTGGCCAGTCTGGCAGCTTCCCAGAAGATGACCTTCGGACAATCCAATGATGGTGATGGCTGGATTGATGCTCATGTGCATGTATGGACTCCAAATGTCCAAAAGTATCCATTGGACGCTGCTTTCAGCGTGGCGGACATGCAGCCAGCAAGCTTTACTCCCGACCAGCTCCTGGCGTACACTCGTCCATCGGGAGTCGACCGAATTGTACTAATACAAATGAGCTTCTATGGCCTGAATCAAGACTACATGTTTGATTGTTTGCATACGTATCCGGGAGTATTCTCTGCAGTTGCTTTAATCGACCATAAAAGCCCTTCCGTGGAACAGCAGGCGCGACAACTAGTCCGTCGCGGTGCGAGAGGTTTCCGGTTACATTCCAAAGGGGACGCCCAGGACTGGCCTCGAAGTCCGTCTATGCGTCGGCTTTGGCAAGTCGCTGCCGATGACGGTTTTGCAATCTGCCCCTTAATTAATCCGGACGACATCGTGCATATTGCGATGCTCTGTCAGAGTTTCCCGAAAACCAAAGTCGTCGTGGACCACTTTGCTCGAATCGGGATTGGCGGATCGATCGAGCCGGATCGATTAGATGAGCTTTGTGGTTTGGCTCGCTTTCCACAAGTATACGTGAAGACTTCAGCCTTCTACGCTCTGGGGAAAAAACAGCCGCCATACCACGATTTGTTACCAATGGTAAAAAAACTCCTGGACGCCTTCGGACCAGAAAGATTGATGTGGGCAAGCGATTGCCCTTATCAAGTTCAGGGTATGCACACCTACCAGGCATCGATCGATTTGATTCTGAAAGACTCCGAGTTTCTCTCCACATCGGACAAAAAGTGGTTGCTGCGCGACACGGCACAAAAGCTATTCTTCGCATAAATAGAGGTTATTGAGTTGCACAAGATGTAACTTACTCTGCCTGAATTCGAGAGGGTTGACCGAATTGAAAAAGGTCGGGGCGGGTAGTCCTGTTCTGCGTGAAAAAAGTGCGCAGCCCTGGGCACAATGGATTCGTGCTAGTTCCACAAAGTGGGGTAGTGTACAATTCAATTCCCCAACGCGGTTGCAACTGCTGATTGTGCGCTCTTCAGGAAAAACTCATTCATGGACACCGCTAGCAGAGTATTACTCTGGTTGTTGATGCTTGCTGCTGTTGGTGTGGCAGGTTGTGGGGGATGTCGCAAGGAGGAAGAGAACCTCACCCGAGAGGAAATCGAACGCCGCCAGCGGGAACGCGAACAGGCCATTGAACTGCAAGATCCAGTTACTTTACCGGCGGATGTGGACCGCAAGATTCTAACCGTTAAGCCGGGGCATTGGCATGAAACCAAACAGGTGATCAAGTCCAATCGAGAAGATTTGCAGGTGGTGGTGACTGCGGATGTAGCTTTGGGAATGGATCCCGTTGAATTGCCTGGAACTGACATTACCAACGAGTACACTCGCCGTACTGCGTTACCCAAGGGGCAAGAAAAAGCAATTGACCTACAGTGCTACATGCCGCAGATTGGCAGTACTGAAAATGACCCAAATCTTCTTCCCAGCCAAACTCGGTCGCTTAGTTTAAGGAGTCGACTGCTGTCCTGGCCGCTCTTGACACCACTTATTCCTCAGCGATTCATTCCGTGCAAAAAGCTCAATCCAAACGAATTCTTATTGACGGTCATTGGACCTGAGGCCCTGGGCTACGAACATCTAACGACCAATAACGCCGTGTTCTGGTCCATCGACGGATTCGTAATGGGAGACCAACGAATTCGCAGCTATGACGTCAGTCTAATCAAGCCTATTGATAATAAATACGCCATTCCGCATTCTATGTTGACCATGACTGCAATGGCTGTTCTTGTTTGGGACGACGTCAATCCCGACGACTTATCGTCCGATCAACAGCAGGCCATTGTTGACTGGATTCATTGGGGCGGACAACTGATCGTCAATGGGCCAAGTAGCTGGAACCGTCTTCAGCAATCGTTTCTGACTCCATACCTCCCTATTTCCGCCGCTACTGCACTCGAATTAGGCCAAGATAATTTTGGTGAAATATCTAGCACATGGGCAACTCAGGACTTATCAGATGCCAAATCAAATGGTGGTTTAGAAATCACAGGTTCTGCGATATCCGGAATCTCAATGCAGTTGGCGGCTGATGGTCAATGGTTGCCTCGTAGTGGGCAATTGGTGGCAGAAAAGCAACTCGGTAGAGGGCGTGTGGTAGTTACTGCTTTTCCCATGCGTGATCCTCGAATTACGAATTGGAAGTATTATGGCAGTTTCTTTTCAACAGGGCTTCTACGTCGGCCTCCTCGAGAGATAGTTCAAGTCGAAGACGGCAAATCCCAAAAATGGTTCGGACCATTGCGAGGCTTAGAATACGATCCCCGTCTGCACTCAAACTTTCGAATCCTGACGCGTGACCTACGACTAGGAACGGCAGACAACAGCTCACTGGCCCCAAATAGCAATACCTCTCCAGAATTGGCAATCAATTCGTCTGATAAAGTTGAGCAAGAAGCATTGTTGTGGAATTCCAATGGCGCGGCCTGGAATGCCCATTCGGCAATTGCAATGCGTGTGGCTGAGGCTTTGCGTGGCGCGGCGGGTATCGAAATGCCCAAACGGTCAACGTTATTGTGGTTGCTGGGAGGGTATCTTGTTTGCTTGGTACCAGTCAATTGGCTGGTCTTTAAGATCATCGGGCGCCTGGAGTGGGCTTGGTTGGCCGCACCTATGTTGGCGATCATTGGTGTGGTTGTGGTCACCAAAGTGGCGAGGCTGGATATTGGCTTTGCACGCCGAGGTACAGAGATTGCAGTTTTGGAAATCCAAGGCTCTCATCCAAGGGCACATTTGACTAGCTACATGGCCCTCTACACGTCGCTCAGAACTAATTATTCCATTGACTTGCCTGAAGATGGTAGCGCAGTACTTCCACTCGGTAGCGTTGATCGTACGCAGCGTAGGACGATGAGCAATGTGCAAACTATGCGCACAAATTATGGCAGTACAGATGGTGTACGACTTGAACCTATGACTGTCTTGAGCAACACCACGGAGTTGCTGCATGCCGAACAAATGGTCGATCTTCCCGGTGGACTAGAATATCACACCGAACCAC
>JAGQOY010000232.1 GCA_020427005.1 Planctomycetales bacterium | reverse complement strand
CCAACCCCGAAAACGCCCTGGTGCAGCTTGAAGTCGGGTTGACGCTTCAACGACATCAAGTCTCTCGATCGCTCCCGCCGCAGCTCCCAAATTTGCTACGTAGGATTGGAATTCGGCCTCGCGGCGCTGAGCTTGCGCTTGAGCGGTTTGCCTTTGTGCTTCGGCCCGCTGGGAATCTGCTTCCTTTCGCTGTTCTTCGGCCTCGATTCTCTGCATAAGTTCGTTGGCCCTTGCGCGCTCCGCAACATCCTCAGCAATTGTTGCAATATTTCGCTGCGCGATGGCCTTTTGGAGGGCGGCCAGAGTAACGATAAACGATACCGTCAGGAGAACGAAAAACGACGCGGCGATCGCCAAGACCCATCGATAGCGAATCAACGATTTGCGCAGCACGTACCATGCACTATCTCGTTTGGCATCGATTGGCTCATTAGCAAGATAGTGTGAAATATCACGGCACAGATGTTCAGCCGACTGGTAGCGTCTTGCAGGCTCCTTCGATAAAGCCTTTAAAAGAATTGTTTCAACTTCATCATCGACGTCTGAGCTAAGTCTTGACGGTCTTTTCGGGGGAACGTTACAGATGTTGGCAAGCGCTTCAGACATGGAGCCGGAAACTTCATAAGGGAGTTCACCGGTGAGCACTTCAAACAGAATAACACCCAATGAATACACATCGCTACGTATGTCAATTTGTTGAGGGTCGCCATGAGTTTGCTCAGGAGAAGCATAAGCTAACGTTCCTAGAAACTCTCCGTGGACTGTGGGGTGACCTTTTTCCCCGTAATGTGCGATCTGAATTCCAGGCTCCGACAACTTAGCTAGGCCAAAATCAAGCACATGAGGCTCGCCATCGCCATCAATGATAATATTCGCTGGTTTCAAGTCACGATGCATAACACCGCGCGTGTGGGCATATCCGACAGCACCAGCGATTTTGAGGAACAACAACAGCCTTTCTCTCAGTGAAGTACTGCGAGCTTTTCGCATGCCTTCGTTTTGTTTGCGTGAACGCAAAAACTGATCGAGCGGCAGTCCGTCAATAAACTCCATGGCCAAATACTGCTGGCCACAGTAATCACCGCTGTCGTAAACTGTGACAATATTAGGATGACGCAAGCTCGCCGCAATATCGATTTCACGCTCAAATCGCAGTCGCTGCGTGTCACTGGCTGTTACACCTGCCAATAAAATCTTAAGCGCCACCGTACGCTTGGTTGCCAATTGCATGGCGCAGTAAACGATTCCTTGCCCCCCGCGATGAATTTCACGGATGATGCGGTACCCGGCGGCTAGAAATAGATCCTCGGGTAACGCTAAAGTCTTCTGCAAGGCGACCGAGATTGGACTGCCAGTTTCATTTTGTGACAGAGATGCGTTTCTGTCGAATACCTCCCTCAGATCGCCAAAAAGTTTTTCCTGTTCAACTGCCAATTGACATTGCTGACACGATTCAACATGTTGCCTGGCCACGTGCTGGTCGACATCCGACAGCATACCGGCCACGTATTTTTCGATTTCATTGGGAGCTAAGCAGTTCGACATAGGGCGTTATCCTGTCAGCCCCATTGTAATCAAAGTTTCAGACAATCACGAAGTTGATATCTGGTCAATCATGGTGCAGCAGATTCTTCAGGTTGGAACAACAGAGGTACAAACTCCTTCAAACTGCGACGCCAGGTCTGCCACTCGTGGGCAGTCTCGGGCGAGAGATAATAGTGGGCGTTAATGTTAAGATCCTTTAGCTGCTTGATTGCTGCTTCGGGATCACCCCCACGTCGTGAACCGCCACCAACCTCCTTACTTCCATAACTTACAAAGACGAGTTTGACTTGTTCAGCAAAACCTGTCGTGTTTTCAACATCCTCCTTCGTGATAGATCCGCCGCTGAATAGTCCAATGTGCGAGAACTTGTCCAGATTGCGTAGAGTGATCGACTTGGTTTCCATGCCACCCATAGACAGACCCGCCATTGCGCGGTGCGGCTGGTCCTTCTGCGTGCGAAAGTTGGCGTCGATGTGGGGTATCAGTTCGTCTACTAAAACCGTCTCAAAATGGCTAATGTCAAAATTGCGTAATCCTCCCATGCGAACATCGTTGGTCATGCCATAAGTCATGACAACAATCATCGGGCGGGCTTCTTGGTTCGCGATCAAGTTGTCCAGGATCAGACCAGCATGCCCCTGTACACTCCAGCCATACTCGTTTTCACCCCACCCGTGTTGCAAATACAGAACTGGAAAACGTTCCTGTGGTTCGTTGTCGTAACTTGGCGGCGTATAAACAAAGGCACGACGCTCAGCATTAGTGCTTTCAGAGTGAAAAAAGATCTCGCGAACCTGACCGTGCGGCACGTTCTTCAGTGTGTAGAAATCTCGATCATGTGCCGGAATCTCAACTCCACTTCCCCATCGCATGGCGCCGAAGTAATACAAGCTATTTGGATCGGGTACATGTGCGCCATCGATGACAAGCTCATAATAATGAAAGCCTTCATCCAGTGGGCGAGAATACCCAGTCCAGATACCATCTTCGCCTTTTACAAATTCCGTACTGTCACGAAAAGTAGTGCTGACACTTTTCGCTTCCGGTGCCAGGATGCGAAATTTGATTCGTCTCTGCGAATTTACTTGTGGGTATTCTTTGCCCACTTGATTCGTCGGCGCGGGTTTGAAATCATCTAGGATTCCGGCAGGCACAGAACTACTTGAGTTATGATCAGATGTTGACGGTGCTTCCTCGGTGGAACCGCTTGTTTCTTTGGTAGCTTCATCGTCTGAGGAATCTGCTTTGAAGAGCAACTGGACAAAGTGATATAAGTTGTTGCGCCAGTGGGTAGGATCGTGGCCGTAGCTATCAACATTCCAGATGTGGGGTACGCCGTTTTCTTTGAGATAACGTTGCATGCGTTGGCTGATGCGAATTAGTCCATCCTTGTTACCACACGAAAGCCACAGCATTTCCAATTGTGCCTTGGCCTTTTCGGGATCTGGGACTATTTCTTCAGGGGCTTTCGTGTTAGGGGCAGATGAAAAGCCGCCTATCCAGGCGAATGTATCGAGGTGCGTTAGGCCGAAATTGAGCGACTGGCCTCCTCCCATGGACAATCCCGCAAGCGCTCGGTGTCGTCTATCCGATTGAACCGAATATCGCGCCTCGATGGTAGGAATAACATCATCTAACAAGTCTCTCTCAAAGGCGGCAAAGGCCGGTGCACTTGCCATCACATTGCCTTCTGCCCGGTCATTTTTTTGCGCACGCCCGTTAGGCATGACGACAATCAAGGGAATCGCCTTTCCATCGGCAATCAAATTATCAAACAGTACGTCCGGGGTTGCAAATCGCTGCCACTCGGTTTCATCGCCGCCAATGCCGTGTAGTAGATAAAGGACCGGATATTTCTTTTCTGTTGAATAACCGGGCGGCGTGTAAACGTTCATTTTCCGAGTTGTACCCACAGTCTTCGACTCATACTCAATTATCTCCAAATTACCGTGCGGAATGGCATCGCGTTTTTCAGTAATGTTCGCTGGTGGATCGGGGTATGTTTGCAGGTCGTCTGGACCAAGTTCGATTGGACCTCCAAAACCGCCTCCGCGTCGCCCCTGAGGGACTTGGTCCCTATTTTCATTCTGCGCTAATAACTGCACAGTAGGTAACGTGCACATTAGGATCAAACACAGAAAGCTTCTCATCGGTAACTACCGTTTCTTGAAAAAGTTGTCTTCTAAAAATCCGATTCGGGAGTAGGTAGAAATAGAAAAAAGGTTAGAACTCGTAACCGTATCATTGAAAGGGCAAGATTCCATTGCTCGCTAGCCCATAGCATAGAATCCTAACAAGGACCATCGCCCCAGATCCTTGGGAGATGAGTCTTGGGACTCTAGCCCAGTTCAACGCTTCATTTTTTACTTCCCGCAACGTCTGCAAATTCAACCGTAACGGCAAATACAAGTGGAATCGAGAAATCAGTACCTTTGAGGAGCTCGATTTGAACCAGTTCCTTTCCGGCATCGACAGGAATCTCTAGGTAGCGAATCTGTTTGCCATTGGCTTCAATCACGCGTTTTGAATCAGGCACATCTTCCCCTGCTTCGTAAGTCACGATCTGCTTGCCGTTGATAAGTTCAAAATCACTTGTTGATTCGTCTTCGTAATGTCGACGAACAATCAGGCTGGTCGTAGGATCTTTGAAGCGTGGATAGGCTGCCCAAGCGACTCCGCCGAGCAAATGAATCGCTTCAATCCGTCCACTACAATCGAGTATCACCGAATCTGGCAGGGTGCTTGGCCTTCGGGTTGAGCGCTGTTGCAACCCAATTATGTTTGCAACCCGCTCCTCTTGTGGATCGATTAATTCAAACGGAACACCGTCAACTTCCAATCGTCCATAGGAATCCAAAACAAACTTCTCGCCAGGAGCTCCTCGAAATCCAGGGAGTCCTTTTTGGCTGTTAATTGTGGCTGCTTTGGCGATACTCAGCGGAGCATACTTGCCACGCTTGGCTAGGAAAGACAATAAATCAGCCATTTCCGATTGACTAATTGAGCTCTCAAATCCCTCTGGCATGAGCGATTTGACTGACGATGTTAACTGTTCGATATCCTCTCGAAGAACCAGCTTTTCGGCTCCCTGCGTATCGATGATACGAAGCGAGTTGGCTGATTCGCCTGCGAGCATCCCGGACAGAACGTTTCCATCCACTGTCAACACTTGATAGGTGCGAAAATTGTTCTCTACACTTCGAGACGGGTCGAGGATATTCATGAGAATTTCATCTTTCGGATGCACGGCCATACCGGTCAAGTTGGGACCAATTTGCTTACCGATTTCACCATGCATGTGACATGCTGCGCAGTGCTTTTGAAACATTGCCTGACCGTTGGGTACATTCCCGTCGATTTGGGTCACGGACATCCATGCGTCGACCAGAGCCTGACGGTCAGAAGTCACAAGTGCTCCCTGTTTTTCCATTAGCTCCTTGGCTCTGGCCGCGATGGTGGCCGTTGGGTGGTTCAAAAGCGCCTGACGTTGGTCCAATTGCAACTCGTTGAATTGAACTCGACCTGCTGCGATTGCATCCAACAAGTCTTCGGTCCCGTCCGCTCGAGAAAGCAGTAAAGTCAGAATCTGGCTTCCCAACTTCGGTCCTAGAGATCCCCTTTTGCTCAAGAGTGCTTCGGACAGGCCCTCGGCACGCGACGCCTGCAACGAGTTCAGCGCCTCGACTCCAATTTCGGGAGACAACTGAGGCGTAAAGAATTCGGCAACCGCATCAAGAAGTTCCGGGCTGGCAGGGGATAATCGAATTGCCTGGTCCCAGGCACTCAGTCGCTTGGCCGAATCGGCATCAACATTCAGCGCAGATGCCAATAGTTCTCCTTGAATTTCAGAAACAATGTCGTTCAAGTTCTCAATTGACCATTTATCGGCCACCGCCAGGATGGCTGCCTTGCTCTCTATTGGAGTTTGATCGGCCAAGAATTCCTCGCGCACTCGCCGTTGCGAACCTTGTGCAAGATGGATCACCAAGTCGCGTGGCCACCCTTTCGCAAGGCCCTCCCAAAGGCTAACGGCGAGGCGCGAATTGGGGGCAATTTCGAGTAACTGACTGATTGCCTGCGATGTCGGTTGATTTCGTGCTAGATGTTCTGCCAGAATCGAAACGCGTTCATTGATAGAATCTAAGGTGCCTGCATCCAAGGTGCTTAAAGTCACGATCAAGGATACTGGGTCCGTGGAGGCTGCGGAGGTCCATGCATCCAATAGGACCTCATCTTCACGGACGGAATTGACCAAACCTGCCAAATCTCGACCGCCAAATCCAGATTTGCCACCGGCGTCCGAGATTCGCAACAACATGGTCAATCGAACTTTGGCATCAACGTCCGCTTGAAGCCCCAAGGCGATCGCCTGCGGAAGTTGAGCCTCATCGCAGAAACTAACCGCAGCGTTTCGCACGGGGCTGGAATTGTGGGAAAAGCCCAGTTTGCATGCCTGGGCAAGAGCACTTGCTGCGGCATCGTTGCCGGATTCCGCCAAGCCGGCTAAAGTCCAGATGGCCTGCATCGCAGCGGGATTCAGTCCGATCTCGTCCACCTGTTGGTTATTCACTAACGATACCAAGGAAGAAAGCACAGAGTCATCCATCGCAGCACGTTCAACCAGCAGCCGCTGCGCAGTACGTCTCCAGAAGAAGTTATTGCTTCCTAGTGTGTTAACGAGCTTTTCGTTGCTCGCTCCAGCAAGCTTCAAGCTGTGTGAGGGCGTGTTTGCACCTGCGTCGTTCATGACTAAACGATATACACGTGCAAACCTTTTGTCCCGCAGATCGCTTTCGTAGGCGGCACCCTTGCCCGTCTGAAATCCATTGGGAGTGGGATTGTGTTGCACGATGTAGTTGTACCAGTCGAGTACCCAGACATTTCCGTCCGGACCTACTTCGGACATGATGGGTGCGGACCAGTCGTCTACACTTGCAACGGTGTTGAACGCATTGCGGCTACGATAGCCTGCCCCATTCTTTTCAAGTACAAAAGAACCAACCAAATGACCGGTTGGGCCACAAACCATTTGTATGCGATTCCACCAATTCTGCGGATAGTTCCGAGCCGTGTAGATGGCCGATCCACAACCAGCTGTAAATCCGCCATGCCAGTCAACTTGCCGAACGCGATCATCAATGGGCGCAAACCGATGCGACGGGGCGATGTTTTGAAGCGTCCTTGGCGACCAGCCGCTAACTTGATCGTAAAAGCGATTGGGGATCGGCATATGCACACTTGGACACCCATTGGCAGTCGATCCGAAGACGTACCCTTCTTCGCTAAAGCCGAGACCCCATGTATTGTTATTGGTGCCACCCATGAATTCTAGCGCATCAACACGAATCGTGTGCGCATCAAAATCCTGTGAGCGAGAGTCTGAGGTGATTCCGCTTTGAGAATTAATTGCATAAGCCGGCGCCGTTTCATCGGATGCCCCAGCGCGGACTTTGAACCTCCAGAATCCTTGGCGGAATCTCATTTGTGGAACGCCATTGATTACGGGCTGGGAATTGTTATAGCCCTGCATGCCCCAAATCCAATTATCGGGACCATATTGAAAATTACTAACACCGCCGTGCGTGTCACCCAATGCCCAACCTGTGATCAAAGACTGACGAAAGTCTGCCTTGTCATCTCCATCAATGTCCTTCAAATAGACGGTTGAGTTGCCGTTCTGGACGATCACGCCACCGCGATAGCAGACAAGCGTTGAGGGTATGCTTAGATGCTCGGCAAAGACCGTGAACTTGTCGGCTTGTCCGTCGTTATCCGTGTCTTCGCAGATCTTAATTCGATCACGGCCGGTTGCCGGTGTTTCGTGCAGCTCGTTGGGATAGTCCACTGTTTCGCAGATCCAGAGACGTCCATTCTCATCCCAATTCATGGCAATTGGCTTCCCTTGTAAGCCCGCCGTTTTGCTATCAGGCTGAGAACCGTTGGGCCAATACTCTGTGGTTTCCTTAGCCCAAAGTTCCAGGTGCATTCCCTGGGGAGTCGCATAAGCCTTCATCGACTGTTGTGCGGGAAGTGGATCCTGCATTTTCGAAAAGGGCTCTGCTTGCGTACCCCATTGAGCGCCGGGAGTATAATTCGGGATCTTGGCACCCACATCTGTGGCAGAAAATTCATCGTCATCTACAGTAGGTGCACTCATTTGGGGTGCTACGAAAACACGATTGGCCGCCACCACGGCTTGGGCTTTAGGATCGATCAGCTCATCACTAGTCGCTTGGGCCAAACGTTGTCCACTGGCGAAATCAATCAAGGCCAAACTCGTGATAAGAAAACTAACAGTCAAAAACAGGTTCTTAGTTACCGTCATGCTGATTTCCAAAAATACGTTCATGTTCATGCCTTTGTGGCCAACTGCATGTTTTTATAGCCACTTTCAAGCCGGATTCCACAAGAAAATGTCCATTCTGTACCAGGAATCGAGCGAATTCCAACCCAATGGCAGAGAGCATATCCGTGCGTATACGCATTATCAAGCAGTTAGGTGAATTTCAGCATATAATGCCGTTTTCCAATTTCGTTCACACCCTAGAATTTTGTGGCATTTCGGTAAGAAGAAAATACATTGCCCCAATGAAGCTTAATTGATGCTAGAATCGACACACCCAGGACGCGAACTTCCCATGGCATTGCGTGCTGCCTATATGGCGCTCCACCGAAGTACGGAGGCCGCGTTGGACGAGCATGGAGTGAGTGCGGACCAGTTCGTGCTCTTGCTGGCGCTATCCGAGGGGCAGGCGTTGACCCAGCGCGAGCTCGCTGGGCGTATTTCCTCGGACCCTAGTACGGTGCGTGCGATGCTGGTATTGCTTGAAAGGGCAGGCCTTGTTGAAAGGTGTACCCATCCGACCGATTCACGCGCCAAATCCGTTTCATTGACAACTGCGGGAAAACGGAAGATCAGATCCCTTTGGAGGAGCGGGCAGCCCATCCGCGATGACATGTACGCGTGTATGACATCGAATGAGGCCACAACTCTGATAACTCTGTTGAGAAGAATTGCTAACTCCCTACAAATAGACCATGCAGTTGTTTAGTACAAATGTTTAGTACAAACGACAAGTCACCAATACAGCTAGCGTCCGAATCCACAAATTGAACACTAACAAGCTTTAAAAAAACGACAATTTGTTTTTTATTCCACGGCACCTAATGCGAGGCTTTCCATGACTTCTTTTCGCAATCTCAACCGACGGGTATTCCTGCGATCCACGTCTGCTGCTGCCGCAGTCGGCTTTTTCGCAAGTTCAAGTGGTTCATCTCTCGGACAGGATTCACCAAATGAGCGACCCGTCTTCGCCACTATTGGCCTTCGAAATCAGGGCTGGACGATTACAGACAAGTCCACCAAGTTCGCAGACTTTGCGGCCTTTGCCGACGTCGACGCAAGAGTGTTGGGTGAGAACCTTCAAAAGCTCGAGAAAAAGACCAGTAAGAAAGCAGAGGGATATAGCGATTATCGTAAGGTCCTAGAACGTAAGGATATTGATGCGGTCATGATCGCGACCCCGGATCATTGGCATACTAAGGTCTCGGTAGAAGCGATGCTGGCTGGCAAGGATGTATACTGCGAAAAACCACTGACGCTAACAATCGATGAAGGAAAACTCATCGAGAAGATTGTCAAACAAACCGGGCGAGTCTTCCAAGTGGGAACAATGCAGCGGACTGAGAACGAACTTCGATTTCTCACTGCAATTGCTATTATTCGAGCTGGTCGCATCGGCGAAATCCGCAGGGTCACCTGCGGGATTGGGGGGGCCACTGCTTCTCCCGTAATCCCAGCCATTGATGTTCCTGATGGTCTCGATTGGAACACTTGGCTCGGCCCAGCTCCCAAAGTGCCCTACCGAGCTCTGCCAGAAATGCGAACAGGCTACGGCGGCGGTGTGCCTCTGTATACCAATTGTCACTATGCGTGGCGCAATTGGTATGAGTATTCCGGCGGCCAGATGAATGACTGGGGTGCTCACCATGTTGATATCGCCACGTGGGCACTTGGTGCAGGCGACACCGGGCCCAACAAAGTCACGCCAGTAAGTTATTCGCTACCGGTCGACTACAAGGATGGCTATCCAACCGTAGGGGATCAGTATAACTCGCCTACAAAGTTTGAAATCCATGCCAATATGCCCGGAGATATTCCGCTGATTATTACCAGTGAGGGAGATAATGGAATCTTATTCGAAGGCACTAACGGCCGCATTTTCGTCAACCGCGGTCGTCTAAGCGGCAAACCAGTTGAGGATTTGGAGAGCAATCCGTTACCGGAAGGTGCCGTCGAAGCGGTCTACGGTGGGCCAGTCAGCGAGAATCATACCGCCAACTTTATCGAAGGTATTGTGTCCCGTTCTCAACCGATCTCAGATGTCTGGTCTCACAATCGGATGCTTGAGACTTGTCATTTGGCGAACATTGCAATCCGCTTGGGACGAGAAATTAACTGGGATCCTGTGAAACGGGAAATTGTCGGGGACGAACAAGCCAATGCGTTCCTTTCACGTGAAAGCCGGAAAGGCTTCGAAATCGACATCTAGAGCAATTCCGAACCGTTTTGGTTTATCATTCCATCGATCATTATTTGAGAAAACTTGCTGCATTGACTGGTATTGATGCGCAAGTTGTAGGTCGAAGAAAAAAAACGCCGAAGTCCAGAATTGGTTCGGACTTCGGCGTTTCATGTCATTTAATGGCAAACGCCATCAAAGCGGAGGGCACGGGACTCGAACCCGCAACCCCATACGGGGCACTTCATTTCCAATGAAGCCG
>JAGQOY010000231.1 GCA_020427005.1 Planctomycetales bacterium | reverse complement strand
GGCCTTTGGAAACTCTGCGGAAAGGTTCTCGACCTATTCAAGGAGCCCGAATGTAGAAACTACATCAAACACTGTGGTTGCCGCTACTCTTTCGTGAAGTCTGCTCTAGTCCTTTCCTGCCCCTTTGGTAAGCAAGCCAAAAATACTACTGTTCCATCTCACAATGAATTCATCTACGTTTTGATCCGAATCATGCTGATACTCCTCATGTTCAAAGCAATAAAGACCTGGCATTAGTTCTCCAGATTTCGAGAAGTAGTAACCCATGGTATCTCCGTTGGACCAGTCAATGAAAGGATAGAATCTACCTTTCAAGCTGCGATGGGTTTTCGCGTACCATCGCTCAGTTGACTTGACTAGTGCCCCAATTTCTTCTATGGGCACCATAAACCAGTATCTTGATTCCTCTGCATCTAAACCACATCCATTACAGAAAGAGTAGAGCTCAAAAAACTCGTCCGGAATTGTGCTGGGAAGTACTTTCTTGGCGGTTTGGATCTGTTTTGAACTGGCCGGTGGTTCAATGTAAAGAACATATCCGGATGGGATAAGTTTGTGAAATTTCTTGATTAGCGCAATCCAATCATTTTTATTATTCCGTGTCATGTTTTTCATCTTGGGCCAAAATGGAGGAGATTTCGGTGCGAGTTCGTTTGCTTCGACAGCGCTGCAAATAGTCCAAGCCGGACTTTCCATATCCGTCACGTTTTGAAAAATCTGCACCACGTGTGGCGAGCAGGTGGACGATGGACCATTTTTGCGCGCGGGCTGCCGCAGTCAATGGTGAGAAGTTGTCATTGTCTTGGTAATTGATATTGGCTCCAGAGTTTAACAACAGTTCCACAATCTCCTGGTGTCCCGCCCGAGCCGCAGCAAGCAAGGGTGTCTCGTTAAAACGACCATTCTCAATAACATCTACCGAAACGCCCTCGGATAGCATTTGCTTTACACTTTCGACGTCGCCTTTCTCTGCACAGTACCTAAGACTTTTTCTCACTGAATTTTCCTTTTAGGGGACTCTACTCGGTATCCGCTTCCATCAATGCAATCATCGAGCGATCTGTCTAAGCGAAGTGATAAGCCGCAAGTGTGCGAGTTGAAAACTCTAGGCACTTGTGAGTCGAAGGCCGTAACGGCTTCGGGCAATGAAGGTCCTAGTGGTAGAGAGTAATAGCCGGGGGTATGGCCTGAAAAGGTCGCCAACCCTCCCCGAAAAAGGAATCGTCTACCGACGCACCTTTTTCGACCCTCCCAAGCTTTGAGAGGGTTAGTAAAGAATAGTTTTTTGGCGTCACTGCTACATTACATTAGAATGCGCGTGGTCGCCAATTGGGAATGCCGCTGTCTGCCTGCTGCTTCTCGAAGGCGAGGTGGAAGGGGCGAGTTGGAGACATCGGTGCGGTCTCGTTGACCATCATGGGACGGGTAGTCTTCCACCAAGCCTCGTAAGCGGTTCGCATCTGCTGAACGATCTCCGGGTGATCATCAATGACGTTCAATTTCTGTCCGGGATCCGCCTGCATGTCATATAGGGCTTCATTGTTAACAAAGCGGAAGCGTTGGTTTCTTACCGCAAAATCCTTCCACTGAAAATCGTTAGGCTCTGCTCCGGTCGGCCAACGACCTTTGTGAGTGTAAAGGAATCGGTCCGCCCATTGGGTTTGTGGGTCCTCGATAAGTGGTAATAAACTGCGCCCTTCGACTTGGTTCTCTGGAAGGGATGCACCAGCTAATGCGGCAATGGTCGGAAATACGTCAATGTGTGCAGCGATACGGTCGACTTCGCGATCCGCCGAAATGCGGCCATCCCAACGAATATAGAACGGGACACGGACTCCGCCTTCGTCGGTTGAGCCTTTGAGACCTTTCATTCCTGCGTTATAGAACATCATAGAACTTCCGTCGGGCGCGGTACCAAGCGAGCTGTCCGGTTTACCCGAGCCTCCACCCGTCATGCCATTATCCGACATGAAAATGATCACGGTATTTTTCATGAGATCCCAAGACTCGAGCTTACCTAAAAGCAAGCCCAGATTCTCATCGATATTTTCAATCATGCCATAGAAACCTGCCTGCTCTTTTCCAAAACCCGCGTCCAGGAACCGCTTGGTATTTTTAGGAGGCGCCAAGAAGGGACCGTGCGGAGCATTGGTAACTAAATAGGCAAAAAATGGTTTGTCTTGCTGACTAACTTCGCGAATCCAACCTAACGCGGCTTGGAAGAACAAATCCGTACAGAAACCATTTGTGCGGACAAAGGAACCATTGTGACGAATGACTGGATCGAAGTATTTGTTACCTGGAGCATCGGCGCAACTACAGTTGTAGGCTTGTCCTATTCCACCTGCACCGTGGATAAAGGCCTCTGCGAAGCCACGATTGTGGGGTTGATAAGCATCTTCATCTCCCAAATGCCACTTGCCAAAAATGCCGGTCGTATATCCCGCTTGGGATAAGACCTGTGGCAAAGTTGTCGCTTGCAGGGTGAGTCGCTCACGCTCGAGAATCGTATGCGTAATGCCATTCCGCATGGGGTGACGGCCTGTCATCAGAGCGGAACGCGTAGGTGAACACGTAGGGCTAACCAAGAATCGGTCAAACCGTGTGCTGGTGGAATATAAAGTATCCATACTGGGAGTTCTTAACCACGGGTGCCCGTGCTTCGCGACAGGCCCGTAGCCCTGATCGTCCGTCATGATGAGAATGACGTTGGGGCGACTCTTTTCGAGCGATTGTGCCCGCAAGACGCTGCTTGAGCTAACGAGGAACAAACTAAGAGCACTAAGCAAGGCAATAAATAGATATCTCATTTTAGCTCCTTGGGCATATTAGGAAGGCCATTAGGAATCTTGGTGGAATTGGGCGCGTGCGCAAGAGTGAAGGTAGTCAGAATTCGTTGACTCATCAAAGCCTTCCAGAGTTGATTTACCGGAAGCGGTCCTCTTCTAGTTGCGGACCATTATCCGGAGGCATGGAAGCGTGCCAGGATAAAAGCCTTTCTCGAAGTTCCGCCACCCTAGCCGAATGAGCGTCTGCCAAGTTGTTGCTTTCTGTCATGTCGTCTTCGAGGTCGTACAGTTGTGGCATGGAACCGTCGTACTCAATCAAGAGTTTCCATTTTCCTAGTCTGATGGCCAAGTCGGGGTAGTTTTCCAGTTTGTTTCCTGGGCGATCCGGAGGGCGGCGCCAGAATATTGGGGACTGGCGGGAAGCTGACTCATGGCCCAATAATGTTTGACTTAACACCTGACCATCCATCGGATTGAGGATTTGAGATTCTTCAACTCCAGCCAAATCGAGAATACTGCGAGCCAGATCGATGGCACTGAAAACACTCGTTCTATTGACCGAACCGACTGTCTTATTTGACATGCGCTGTGGAGCCCAAACTATCAACGGAGAGCGAATCCCACCTTCGTAAAGATTGGTTTTGTGTCCTTTTAGTGGCAAAGCAGATCCGGCGCCAGGTTCTGGACCATTGTCGCTGCAAAGCATAAGTATGGTGTTTTCAGCGAGTGTTGGTGAGCTGCGAATGTAATCCATGATCTTACCAAATTGCTGGTCCATGGCTTTGACGACACCCAAATAAAGTTGTTCCTTGGATGCATCGCCGCGCAGAGCTTGCGGTGGGAAAAAAGGTGAGTGAACGTCATCAGGCCAAATGTTTACATAAAAGGGTTTCTGGCTGGCCGCCGCTTCATCCATGAACTCGATGGCCGCGTCGATGAATCCGGTCGTAATTACGGCTCGATCCATCCAAGTTATTTCTCCACGCCCCAGCTTGTCACTGCCCAAAGCGTGTCTTTTCGGCTCAGACCCATCGTAGGTGTAACACAAAGGAAGTAAGCGTGCTCCGAGTCCCTCGAAATTAGTTAACGACGCCGCGAAGCCATATTCTGTGATCAATGGTGCTTCACCGACATCTCTCTGACCTCCCATATGCCACTTGCCGAAATGCCCAGCAGTGTACCCTTGGCGGGAAAGTATTTCAGCCACTGTATCTGCTTCAAGATCGAGCCAGTTGGCTACGCCTCGTCGATTGTTATCATTGCGATTGTTTAGATAAGATGTTATTCGCCAGCGCTGCGGATATTGTCCAGTAGTGAGGGCCGTACGCGATGGTGAACAGATTGGGGAATTGACATAAAACTGATGGAATCGAAGTCCTTCGGCCGCTAAACGATCTATGTTCTCTGTTTGAACTTTCGTACTGCCGAAGCAAGACAAATCGCTCCAGCCCATATCATCAATAAAGAAGACGACAATATTTGGCTGCGACGGTTGAGTAGCGACTACATTTCGAGGTCCGAAAATTCCAACTAGGCATGTCAGGGCAAGGGAATAACACGCACAATTGAATTCGAGTTTTGATTGCATATCTGAGTCTTGGGTTAATATGGCCTAGCCCGCTAGTTGTTTTCTTCGGGCGATTAGGATCTTGCTCGGTTGTTGAATTATTCTTTGACTGGACAATACATGGCGTTCAGGCTACCGCCAACTATTTCTAGTTGTTGGCTCTACTAGTCACAAGTTGGAGAAGTAGCGTAAATGCGACGGTATATTGTAGCGGCATTGCACTTGGATTTGGAAATAGAAAAGGCCTCGAACAGGTACAGGCGTTATTCCAGTTAGGGCCTAAATGCCGGCCAATTAACTGAGAGACTAAAAGGCGATTTGAATCTGAACAATGGAAGCTGCACAAATCCCTCGCAACCCGGGATAGGAAAAGGGTGTGGATCTCTATGATTTTGCTTTGCTAGAACCAGCTTAGAGAATTGTAATTTCCTCATGAGGTTGCAAGGGAAGCTCATAGAATGTGTCGCAACCACAATGCCCGGTATTCCCCAATTTGCTTGGCAGTAATCGAAAACCAAGTTTTCGATAGAGTTGGTTGGCAGCAATCATTGATTCCAGCGTCTCTATGTAGACCCGCTGAAAACCCAAGCGACGAGCATCGTTGACTAATAATTCTGCCAAAACTCGTCCTGCCCCTCGTCCGCGAGCTTGCGGAAGGAAGTACATCTTTTTTAGTTCACAGGTCGTCTCATCGCCCCCAACGAGTGGCGATATGCCTCCACAACCAAGCAAAGCTTGTTTAGATTCTAGTACGTAAAAACTGGCCACCGGAGATTGATGTGACTCGAACATACAATCTACTTCGGGATCCTGGATAGAAAACCCCGTACCCACGGCTCCAAATTCGGTCATTACTTGTCGAATAATCTGAGACACTGCTGAGTTGTCCGACTGAATAATTTTGCGAATTGAGAGCTTTTCCATCGGTAAATAAATCATTCTAGTTGAGAGCTAGGCTAGGTTCTCCAAGCGAATCGTTTACCGAGATTGGAACTTCTCGATAACCCGGCCTGAAACAGAAAACGGGCCAGGAGATTTGCTGCTGGTGAAAAGACTGGGTAAATGGATCATTGAACATAAATATTCGTATATTCGTGCCCTTAGTCAAGCTGAACCGAGTTTGGTAAACTTTAGGCTCAATAACCTGATGAAAGTATCCAGCCAATTCTATGGAATAGCCAAGAGAATTTGATGGAACCCGGCAAAACAAATGGATGGAATTGCTGAAATTGCCTGGAACATAGGATTATTCCTGGCCAATTGAGGTGAACGCAGGGTTGTGCTGAGTCTTATTTTGTTTCTTTTCTTTTAGTTTTATCAATTCAATGACGCAATCTGGTTCGATATCTTCGCCCGAAAGTTTTGCAGTAGGCGGCACGCCGGATAATCAACTCTCTGGTAGAAGCCGCATGGGGACTTTAATGGGAGTGAAAATAGCTGCGACCGGTAGCTACTTACCTGAAACCATTGTTCGCAACGAAGACCTGTCCGATTTGGGATGCGATAGCGATTGGATAGTACAGCGGACAGGCATCCTTCAGCGACGTCGTGCGGCCCAGGATGAGGCCGCCAGTGATCTGGCAATGGCTGCATGTACACAATGCCTCCAAAGGGCGGGTGTTCCAGCCAGAGAAGTTGATCTCATCATCGTGGCAACAATCACCCCTGATCAAGCATCCCCATCGACGGCCTGCCATGTGCAACGAAGACTAGGCTGCATCGCGCCTGCCATGGATATCAATGCAGCATGCGCGGGCTTTATGTACGGCTTAGTAACTGCCTCGCAGTTTGTGGCCAACGGTGCATGTCGCAATGCCCTTGTTGTGGGAACGGAAGTCATGAGCCGTTTTGTTAATCCACAAGATGTCAAAACTTATCCATTGTTTGGTGATGGTGCTGGAGCCATATTGTTGCAACCAGCGAAAGACCATTCCAAAGGGTTGTTAAGTTACACTTTGGGAGCTGAGGGGTGTGGTGGTACTCTGTTGAGTATGCCGGGTGGGGGCAGTCGTATGCCGCTCACTGCAGATAATATTTGCGATGGCAAACATTTTCTGCAAATGGAAGGTCGCGCAGTATTTAAATGGGCTGTTCGCGTTGTGACCGAGAGTATACGGGATTGCCTCGTGCACTCTGGGACCACGGTTGATGAGATCGATATCATGTTGTTGCACCAGGCCAACATGCGCATCATTGACTCGGCTGTTTCTGATTTCTCCATTCCTCGGGAGAGAGTCTTCGTCAATCTGCAGAAGTATGGAAATACGAGTGCGGCGAGCATTCCAATCGCCTTGGATGAGTCGATTGCGTTGGGCCACTTAAAGCCTGGACAAAGGGCAATTTTGTGCGGATTTGGGGCTGGATTAACTTGGGGAACTGCGATCGTGCAACATTGAGTCGCAGAGAGTGACGCAGGATAAGTAATTTCTCATCAGCGCAATCGAGGAGCGAAATGATGAAATCTAGTTTTTGCTCAAGGGAGAAATCGTGATTGCTAACTGTCGTTTTGCGGAGCGATTGATGCGAAGAATCTGTGTCAGTTTTGTGTTGCTAGGTACGCTATCGATTTCTTGCCACTTTGCATATGGTCAACGGGAATTAACTGAGATTCCGGAACCCAACCCTACTGAGGAATTGGCGGCCATGGCTGTCGCTGAGGGTATGCAGGTAAACTTGTTTGCTTCCGACCCTGATTTTGTTAAACCGATACATATGAATTGGGATGCACAAGGGCGGTTATGGATTGCATCAAGTCGCAATTATCCGCAGCTTGAACCTGGAGCCAAGCCGACGGACGAAATCGTTGTGCTTGAAGATACGGACGGAGATGGAGTTGCAGATCAGCGAACCGTGTTCGCTGATGACATGATGATTCCGACGGCGGTCTTGCCTGGTGATGGAGGTGTCTATGTGGCCAACAGCACCGAGTTAATTCACCTTCGCGATACCGATGGAGACGGCAAGGCGGATCAGCGACGGACGGTTCTAAGTGGTTTCGGTACGGAAGACACACATCACTTGTTGCATACTTTGCGCTGGCGCCCTGATGGGCGAATAGCGATGAACCAATCCATCTATATACACTCACATATTGAAACTCCCTACGGAGTGAAATCTCTCAACGGTGGTGGAATTTGGCATTTTGATCCATATACGAGCAAGCTGGAGATTTTTTGCAAGGGATTCGTCAATCCGTGGGGGCATGTGATTACTCCGTTTGGACAATCGTTGGCGACGGATGGAGCCTACTTCGAAGGAATCAACTACACATTTCCAGGCGCCGTATTCGTGACCAGTCCGGGGGCCACGCGTTGGTTGAGCGGTTTGAATCCTGGAAGTCCCAAACATTGTGGGCTGGAGATCATTAGTGGTGATGCCATGCCGCCTCAGTGGCAGGGATTACTAGTCACCAACGATTTTCGCGGCCATCGCGTGTGTCTGTTCCGCGTTGAACGGCAGGGCGCGGGATTTCGGAGCGTTCAGCTGCCGGAGTTGATTCGCAGTCAGCATATTGCCTTTCGCCCAATTGATGCCAAGATGGGGCCGGACGGTGCTCTCTATATAGCAGACTGGTACAATCCAATAATCCAGCATGGTGAAGTGGACTTTCGTGATCCGCGCAGGGACAACGAGCACGGTCGTATTTGGCGCGTTTCAGCCAAAGATTTGGCGCCTCTGAAGACGCCAGACTATTCCGGTGCCGATGAAGCCGAATTGGCACAATTGCTTAGCAGTTCAGCACTTTGGGAAAGACAGTTTGCCAGGCAAGAATTAGCAGGCCGCGATACGGCTGCAGTAGATCAGGCCTTGGCGAGCGCAACCGAGGCTAAGGATTTCAGTTGCCAGCTTGATCCACTATGGATGCAATTGGCGCAACACCGATTGAAGCCTGACTTGTTGGATGAATTGCGTTCCAATTCAGATCCTAGAGTTCGCGCCGCAGCTATCCGTGTGATTGCTGAGAATCGTTCCGCTATTGATGCTTCTGAAGAGTGGTTACTAATAGCGGCGCAAGACGAAGATGATCAAGTCGCATTGGAAGCAACCTGTGGTTTGCAGCAAGTCAAGAATCTGGATTCTGTGCGAGCCCTGTTGATCATTGCTCAACGTAAAAACCTGGATCAATATCTTAAATTTGCATTATGGAATGCACTAAAAGACCTGGAACCGATTTGGTCTCCTGCTTTGGCCGAAGGAATGCTAAAGGTTGAAAACCTCGAAGCCCTGGATGCGTTAGCTGATGCTGCGAGTTCACCGCAAATTGCCAATCTTCTCTTAGAAAAACTAAAAACTCTTGCGGAGGATGAGCAGAAGCGTTGTGTTCAGCTGATTGCTAATCGGGCTGATGGAACAGGTCTCAAGCAGCTTGTAGAGTGGATTTGTGCCAAAGAATCGGGGCGTAATTCGCGGGCTGCGAAAATGCTGGTGACTGTGAGGGAGATAAGTGGGTCCCGCAATATTATGCCAGCTGAGGTGTCGGTGTGGTACCCACCGTTGGTTGAACAGGCAATTGACGAACTAGGAACTCGTTCTGAGTTTGCCATTGCGTGCGTAGATTCTATGAGTAGTTGGAAAGTGAACTTTGCGACCGCATCCGTTATCTCAATGCTAGAGCGGGCGATATCGGAGAATTCACCTGAAATGGTCGCAGGCTTGTTAAATGCTATGGCTTCGTCTCGAGATAATGCCGGACGAGCAAAGATCCGGTTGTTGGCAAGTCCTGCAAATGGTGATTATCAGGTTCGAGGTCAGGCAATTGGTGTTTTAAGTACTATTGAACCGGAGAAAGCTGCTCAAGAATTGGTAAGTTTAGTACAGAGCCAATCCGGCGGTGATGTTACCGAACAGCATTTGAAAGCCATTCGCGAAGCAACTACACAGTTGCTTGTCACCAAAAACGGTGCAAATACTCTACAGAGATCTCTAGCTAGTGGTGCGAGCAAGCAATGGCCTGCCAATCAGGTCCAGGAGTTGGTGGCTGCAGTGCGCAAAAGCTCGCAGGCCAACAGCGAATTGTTGGAGGCAATAAAGTCTGCTGCCGGCATAGCCGAAATGGGTTGGAGTTCGAGTCCTGACGTTGTTACTCGTTTATTGGAGAAGTCGAAAACGGGAAATCCTGAAAATGGCGAGCGAGTCTATCGACGAAATGCCCTGCAGTGCACGAACTGTCACGCGATTGGTCCCAGCGGTATAGCGATTGGACCTAATTTGGTTTCCTTAGGCGCTAGTGCTACTCCCGACTATATCGTTGAATCCATTTTAAATCCGAGTGCAAAGGTTAAAGAGGGGTTTCAGACACTCAGTCTATTGCTCGACGACGAACAACTTGTAAGTGGGTTGCTGCAGTCAAGGACAGAAACAGCCATTCATTTGCTGTTGGCTGATGGTAGTCAACGCACGATTCCAATTGCACGTGTGGAAGCAATACGGGAAGGAAAATCGCTAATGCCGGACGGTTTGTTGGATACACTCTCAGAATCCGAACTCGTCGATCTGATTGCATTTTTGATGCATCTAGGCAAAGACCCAGCCTTTACGGTAGACACGCAGAATTGGGTCCGGAATTGGCGGACCTTGCAGTGGGATGCCGAAACGAATCGACAGTTGAACCGAACAAGTTTGGACACGGCTGCCATGCAGCAAACGGGCTTTGAGTGGAAGCACATTCCAAGTCTGGTAAATGGCAGTATTCCAGTTGCTGATTTACCGGTGTTTCAGCCACATCGGGAAAATCCACGAATTGCCTTTCTTCGATTTGCAGTGAATTGCCAGCAGGGCGGTAGCATTCAACTAAGTTCTAACGTCTCTGCAGATGTGTACAGCATTTGGCTTGACTCACGTCCCATCCCAACTAGCGATCGCATTTCGATATCTGCCGGCATTCATGATTTTGTGGTGGCTATTCGGGTTGACGATTGCGGGGCGAGCTTTCGTTACCAACTAAATTCGACACAGCAGGATGGAGCAGTGTTTCAGTTCTTAGAGCCCACTACAGGGAAATAACTTCTGGAGTAGCGACAATTAGGCGA
>JAGQOY010000230.1 GCA_020427005.1 Planctomycetales bacterium | reverse complement strand
TCGCATACCGCAAAGCGGCAAGTCCCTCGCCAAATCTATCCCGTCACTTCCTGTCTCAGGATAGATTCCAATACGTTCGCCGAGAAAGCGATTTGACTTGCGGTTGAACTATCAAACTTTGCTCGTTTTTCATATAATAGTTGCATGGAAAAGAACCAATACCCTGAACGTCGAATTGTGCGTAAGATGTCGCTCTCGGAGGATTCATCCATTTCTCCGTTGGTTGGTTCATCTCCCGCTGAACGTCTGTTGATGATGTGGCGGATAACTCAAGACTGCTGGACTTTCGTTCCGGGCTACGATGCTAAACGAGAATTTCAGAGACATGATGCTCGCGTTGAACGACGCGGGAGTTGAATATCTTCTGGTTGGTGCTTACGCACTTGCCGCGCACGGTAGTCCCAGAGCGACTGGCGATATTGACTTCTGGGTTAGATCAGATCTCTCGAACGCAAAACGCGTTTGGGAGGCACTGGTTGCGTTTGGTGCTCCGACTTCGCAAATCACTGTTGAAGACTTCGCCACGCCTGATATTGTATTTCAAATCGGGGTTCCGCCGCAACGCATTGATATCCTGACATCTATTTCCGGCGTGGAATTCGCTATGGCCTGGAAAAACAGATTGGTTGTCGAACTTGATGGGCTAACTGTTTCTGTTCTTGGACTGAATGATCTGCTGATCAACAAATCGTCTTCAGGTCGCGAAAAGGACAATGCCGACATCCCTACAATAAAGAGACTTCTCGGATAACCAATAAAGGATTAGATGGTGCGTGGCAAAGTAATTGAGTTGGGTGTGGAAGTGGAAGGGGCTGTGGGAGAGATGTTGGCGGCATGTTGGTCAGCTACCATCTAAGTTGCTCGAGTACGGCCTTGATGACATCTTGATTTTTCGCTCGTTGGACAATCAGCCGTTGAGGACTGTTTGTGGTCACGTCCTTCGGCCGGAAAGCCCCAGATAGGATTGCGATGTGTGGCCCAATACTTTCGCATGGCATTCAATGCCATTTCGGGTAAGGGTATCAAACGATCTTTGGCTCCCTTGCCGCGATGTACATGGACAAGCATGCGTTTGGAGTCGACGTCTGGTCTGTAGATGCAGAGCTTCGTTGAGTCTGAGGCCCATGGCATAGATAACAATGAAAAAACATTGCATGGCCGGTCTTTCGATCAATTTCAGAAGCGTGTGAGCTTCACCAACCGTGATGACAGATAGTTACGTAGATGATCCTCGGTAGCTTGATCTGGCACGTGCCCCAGATACTCGATGAATTTTCTTAACGCTCTACAGTAAGATTGCACAGTTCGAGCAGACTTGCCATGAGAATAAGATCTTCGGCAAAGAGTTTGATGAAAGGGCAACTAGGATTCTTGTCGATCGACATCTTAGGACTCCTGGGAACGGTGCCACCAAGCAACCACCGACAGGTGAGATGCAAAATTTAGTGGCCATCTGGAGACCTAGGATGATTAGTCGCGCACCCAATAATGGAGTAACCGATCTTTTTGCAAATCATTCAACGACCACTGGTGTTATCACAACGAGCCATAAGCTACACTCATTCAACTCAAACTGCCGCACAGCGGCTTACTTGAATCGGGTAGGCACCGCCATCGCTGATGGCGCCCCCACACCACAGGACATGCGGGTCCGCATCCGGCGGTTCAACAAAGAGTTTTGAAGTGAGTGGTGTCGAAAGCGTCGTGATCCTGAGCTAATCCGTTGGTCCTTCCTGTTCCCGTTGGTCTCGGGAGGGCAGTACTATGACCTCTGCTGAATTCTGCACCGCCAGGAAGGACTGGCGTCTCCAGTCTCGTACAGGGGACTTACACCCCATAACAATCACACCCATGACGGGCGTACACAAAGGATGCAACGGAGCGACGGTGGCGACGATTCTGGCAATGGTGAGTCAACTCCCGCGCCCGCTGATCGTCAGCGTTCCCCGGTCATATTGAGCCTAACCAATGGACGAAGCGTTGGAGAATTTTGATCCAGGGGTTTGGTGCTGTTTTACCGCTGAATTAGAAGCACCTATGCCTTCCGCCGGAATGATTGTTGGTCCAACCGATGTAATGAACCTCCTTGAAGCCAGAAGGCAACTTCGCAAACAAGGCTTTCATTTCGGGAATCCGGTGCCAATGGACGTGTTTATACATTCCGTAGGTGAAAGCCAATCACGTTCTCAGACTAAATTCGGAGGGTTGCCCTACTGGCCACTACACGAAACTTGGCCATGCGGATCGACCGGTCGCCCGCTACCCTTTGTTGGGCAATTCGATTTTCGTGGTTCATTAGACATTGTTGGAGAGTCTGTTGAGAACGACTTGTTGCTAATCTTCGGTGCCCTGCCATCTGCTGACTGCGACCCAGAAATACTCTTAATTTGGCGGAGTGCTACTAACAATGAAGAACTTGTCACTTCCGCAGACGTTCCTTGCAGCAATGCGTTTGGACCGTTCTCATGCACACGATGGAGAACTTCAAGCTATCCCGATGCAGAGATTGAAGAGTATCAAGACGCGTTATTTGGTGACGAAAATTACATTGACCCTTCATACGCTTGCGATCTGCTTGCAACGCAAATCGGCATGGCACCGTTTACACTTGCGGAAAAACCTCCGAGCTTGAATAAGAAGTATTTGTGCTGCTGTGCGCCAATTCTGCCAGCCACCGATCGTCGTTACCCATTTTTGAATTTCCGAGAGCCACTACTTACTATTCACGGAACTAACTATCTTTATGCCGATCGTTTTAACTACGTGGATCAATGGTCCTCACTAGGCGACTCGACAAGCCTATATTTTTTTCGAGACAAAGCAGGGCATTTGCGTTCAGAAATGATCCTTGGCTAAATCTCCGGGGAATCGGGTAAGGACCGTCTTCTCTGACGGTCCGACCCACACCCCGTAGCGTGCGGGTCCGCACTACGCGGTTCGACGGAGTGGAGCAAGTGTAGCCCACTGAGTCTTTAGGCTGAGTAGTCCCTGGTCTGCAAGCCAGCCGTTGGTGAGTCCGACTCCACTGGCAATGGTTTTGGCCATGTGTCAATAGCTTTTACGGCTACGCGCATGACGAATCGCTTGAGGCGGTGGTACTCCGAGCCGAATGAGTATTTCGCATCGCCGATGTGGGCGACGCCACTGCTTCCAGTAGCACATTCGAATACGGCGGCGTATCCATCCATCAAGCTAAGCGAATAGCCGTAGTTGATTGGCCAAGCCGAAGTAGCCCATCCAGCCGCGAAGGTAGCTTCGCAGTCGGCTCAAGCGATGCGCCATGAAAACTCCCCAGCTACGACCGGTGAGTTCTTTGATACGATACTTGAAACCTCGAACAGACTTTCGAGCCACGTTGATGTTGCCGCGAGACTTTGGAAATGAGAACCCAAGGAACTCAAACTGTTCGCATGCTACAACTTGGCTTTTCTCCTGGTTGACCGCCAATCGGAGTTGCTCAGTCAGGTATCGTGTCACCGAGTACATGATCCGCCAAGCCGCTGAGGGCCAGAGTGTCGTCCGGTATGCGATTGATTCGTTGATGGCCGCATTACAGAAGTCAATCGCGAAGCTTCAATCCCACACCATAAACCTACTTGGTATCGAAGGATGCAATTTCGTCGATCTCGACCGCGATGGATTGATCGACATTGGCGGTATCTTCATTTGGGCATATTTGCAAACAAGAAACCTATGGATTGCCGTGGGGCTACACGCACTCGCAAATGCGCCGACACCGATGTTTGCGGACGACTATAACGCGCATGGTCTGGCACAGGATCTCACAATATTCATACTACTAGTTCAGCTTGCAGCCGTTGTGTTGTTTCGTTGGGCTCGGCCCACATATACAGCCTAGTCGGTAAGTAAGATAAGAATGACTATTTGCGATGTCTGCATTGCGACGGTGATCTGAAGATTGTCTGCAGTGCAGCGTCCAGGTTAGCGAGAGGTCTTTGGACTGGTATTTGCATAGACAACATTGAGAGTCCAACTTCTGCTTCGACTCTGCCTGGAAAGTTGGATAGATCGACTATAGCCAATTAGGTTGGTAAACTAGCGATCCATCGCTGCTGAAATCTAATTACAAGTCCAATGCCAAGTTTATCGCGTCACTACCTGTCTCAAGATAGATTCTAATTGTTCACCAACTTAGCCCTAATTAGATGGAGCCCTGAAGTTGCGAAGTGAATCCGTCGGCCTATTGCTCTCGCTTGTCTCCCTACTGTCCATCCCTTGCACAATTGTGATCACTTCATCCGTGATTCAGCGACTGCACACCAAAACCGCGACGCCGTTTAAGAACGTTTGGGGAACGTGCGTGGCCGCCACCATGATTACCGTTTTAATAACGTTGGCCATCTCTTTTATCCTCAAGGCCACTGGATTCTTTGATCAACAGTTCTTTAGGCCATCAACACGCTCCTACGGTGCTCAGGCGGAACTTGAGCTCGAACCTGAAACCGTGAATTTCGCAAGTGCCGACGGCACAAGGCTGCATGGATGGTTTCTGCATCCGGAGGACGAGCCGCTAGGGACTGTGATCTGCTTCCATGGCAGCGACCGGAACATCACACATACGATTCGAAACGTGTATTGGCTGACGCAACGCGGATTTAATGTGTTCGTTTTTGACTACCGTGGGTATGGTCGGTCTGAGGGCTCTCCGAACCGAAAGGGACTTGTTGAAGATTCAGCTGCGGCAATTGACTATGTTGTTACGCGTTCGGATGTCAGGCCTGACAGGATCATTCTGTACGGTCAGAGCATGGGAGGGCAACTCGCTCTGAACGCTGCTTCGATGCGAAAGGACGCAGGTATTCGTTTGGTAGTTGCCGAAGCGACCTACGCTCGGCAAAGCTACCACTTAAGCGATAAGCTTGGTCAGTTTGGGCCGCTTTGGCTCGTGAAATGGGGAGGTTGGCTGCTAACCAGCGACGAGTACAGTGGCGAGGCGGCGATTGCCAACTTGCGGTCAACGCCGGTTTTGCTCGTCCACGGGAACTCTGACATCGGTGTCAACCCCTACCACAGTGAACGACTTTTCGACGCCGCCGAAGGCACTAAAGAAATTTGGCGGTACGAAGGGCGTGGTCACCTGCAGATCTTCACTGAGAGAGCGCCGCAGGACCGGCTGGTTGAATTCATTTTGTCACATTTCCCTCCCGTGTCCGCTGTTGACGGCACTTAAGCGGGAGGTGAATAAACGGTTGACCATAAGCCGGAATAGGGCGGATGGCTCGCATTGCTCGAAAACGGCCACTCCCGGCCGCGTTATCAGGGACGTTCAAGCTTTGAACACTACAGTTAACGGCCAATGCCCAAAACGAGCATCTTTTCTTTGGGCTCGTTTCTAGCGATAGCTAAGCCAATAACTCGGGAATGACGCGAGAGGGCAAGACACCTGTCAGGCGCTGTTCCAATCCTTGGTATTTATAGGCCAGGCGTTCATGGTCGAATCCCAACAGTTGTAGAACAGTGGCGTGAAAATCTCGAATGTGAACTGGATCCTTAACTATGTTATATGAGAAATCATCCGTCTCTCCGTAAATGATGCCACCTTTCGCTCCACCGCCGGCCATCCACATGGTGAAACAGCGGGGATGGTGGTCACGCCCATAGTTCTCGCGACTGAGCTTCCCTTGCGTATAAATTGTACGACCGAATTCGCCTCCCCAAATTACGAGCGTGTCCTCCAGCATGCCGCGCTGTTTCAAATCCTCCAATAGACCGTAACACGGCTGATCAATGTCTTTGCATTGGTCAGGCATCCTTACCGCCAAGTTGCTATGATGATCCCAATTGTTGTGATACACCTGGATGAATCGAACACCGCGTTCCGCCAGACGACGGGCCATCAAGGCTGTGTTGGCAAAGGACCCTGGCTTCTTAGCCGCTTCACCGTAGAGTTCAAATGTTGAGGCGGATTCTTGACTCAAATCGGTCAGTTCGGGAACGCTGGCCTGCATGCGAAAGGCCATTTCATACTGCTGCATGCGTGTATTCGTTTCAGGATCTTGCAACGCCTGATACTCAATTCGATTAAGCTGATTGAGGCCTTCGATGGAACGTCGGCGCAGTTCATCACTTACTCCAGGTGGATTGTTAATGTACAGAATGGGATCACCACCGCTGCGAAACGACACTCCGGCATGTTCACCGGGCAAGTAACCGCTACTCCACAATCGAGCTGAGATTGCCTGCTCCTGTTCGCGGTTTGTCGGAATCGCCACCAGCACAACAAACGTCGGCAGATTCTCATTCATGGTTCCGAGACCATACGAAGCCCAAGAACCTAAGCACGGTCGACCAGTTACTTGATTGCCTGTCTGCATAGCCGCGATGGCAGGTTCGTGATTAATAGCCTCGGTATGCATCGTGCGCATCCAGCAAATCTCATCCACCTTCTTAGCTAGGTTCGGCAGAAGTTCGGTGTTCATCCATAGCCCACATTGTCCGGCTGGCGAAAACTTAAATTTGCTGGGTGCAATCGGAAATCTTGATTGACCACTCGTCATCGTTGTCAGACGCTGGCCCATACGCACGCTATCGGGGAGTTCTTTGTCATACCAGTCCTGCATGACAGGCTTGTAATCAAATAAATCCATCTGTGATGGGCCGCCCACCATATGCAGATAAATTACTCGTTTCGCTTTGGGTGCAAAATGTGGTCCTATTGCACCATTTGCCAGGACATTTCTTGGCAAAAGAGTTGCCAGGGCGGCGCTGCCCAATAGGCTTCCACCATGAGTCAAAAACTGCCTACGAAAATAATCTGCATTCATGTGTAATACCTTATCTGAAAGGCTCCCAGGCCGGTCAGGACGGGAAATTCCGTTTGACAATTGTGCCGAATTGGAAATTGATCAAGTAACCTATCTAAGACTCGACACTTCTCCCTGATCGCTCCAAGGCTCAAACCCAACTCACCGTCCCACCGAAAAGTTGCGACGATTTGAGGCAACTTTCATAAGGGAGGTATCGGATCTTAAGCGACGGGGAAGGCGCGCCGCCTCTCCGCTCGCTTTGCTCGTGACTCTCCCCATAGAGGAGAGTTTGTAGTGGTGAGGATCAGCGCGAAGGGTCCTAAACATTGTTATTTCGTAAGTGCTTCGTCCAAATTGAGTACTTGGTTCGTCACCAGCGTCCAAGCCGCAAGTTGATCGACTGGCAACTCCATATCACGAGGTGTTTCACCGAGCGAAACTAGCTGCCCAGCCGCCTCGGGTTGACTGGTGAAGTAGTTCAGATACTCTCGGTACATACCTACAATCAACTTGCGCTCTTCGGCTTTCCAGCGCCGTGCCAAAACGCGCAAAGAGATTGCGTTCGCGACGCGTACGTCTCCCTTATCAGCACTCAACTTCATGGCTGATTCAGCCAGATGTCGAGCCGCCTCGACGAATTGGGGATCATTCAGGGTCACTAGCGCTTGCAAGGGCGTGTTCGTTCGTTCCCGCCGCACCGTACAAACTTCACGGCTGGGGGCATTAAAAGCCTCCATGTTTGGTGGAGGTGCCATGCGTTTCCAAAAAGAATACAACGTTCTTCTGTAAAGCTTATCTCCCTTGTCTTGTACGTAATTGCGAGTATCCCCTCCGGGAAGTCCCACCACGTTCCAAATGTCGTCCGGTTGATAAGGTCTGACACCTGGACCAAACATCTCTTCGTTTAGTAGTCCACTTGCGCATAGGGCATAATCTCGCACCATTTCACCATCCATGCGAAATCGCGGCCCTCTGGAAAGAAAGATATTCAGCGGATCTTTTTCAAGTTTTTCAGCAGTACAGGTTGCGCTCTGCCGATAGGTGGAGCTCATCAACATGAGCTTGAACATATGTCGAACGTCCCATCCACTGTCGCGAAATTCAATCGCCAGCCAATCAAGCAGCTCGGGATGGCTGGGTGGACTGCCCGTGACGCCAAAATCTTCGGCGGTATATACCAAACCACGACCGAACACTTGTTGCCAAAAACGATTCACAGTAACTCGCGCTGTCAGTGGATTTTGTTCGTCAAATAACCACTGGGCCAATCCCAATCGATTGCGTGGCGAATTTTCTGACATAGGATGAAGTGCCGCCGGAGTGGTCGCAGTGACTTCATCTCCTAACCGATCGTATTCTCCTCGAATGAGAATATTGGTCATCGGCTGAGTGTCTTTCTTCTCCTGCTGAATATGAGTAATTGGGCTCCGGGCACGAATTTCGGCGGATTCCTTCTCCAAGTCCGCTAACTGGTTCGTGCACTCCCCGAAGGCAGCATCATGGGTAGACAAATAGTGTTCAAACAAAGCAGCTTGTTGCTTATCAGTGTACTTTTCGGGTGCAATCGATAGTAATGCCACCAAGCTGGCGGAATCTGCAATTCGCTTGACCTCGTCTGCGTCCAGGGCCCGCTCGTAAATACGAACATCCTGCACCTGCCCATCTTGAAAGGCTTGTTGGTCGCTTCTTTGACCAATACGAAGCGGAGTAGCGGTACGAATAGTGGCATCGGATTTCAACGAGTTCGTTTCGGTTTTGTGTGGACGCAATTGACCATTGATGTAAATGCGGACTCCTTCTGGTTTGCTAGATCCATCATAAGTCACAAAAACATGGGTCCACTTTCCCTGCTCCAAGGCGTCTTTTTGAGTAACAACCTTTAACGCATTGTCGGACCAATGATCAATGATGTGTACGGCGATCGTTTTACCCTGTTGCCATAGGTCCCAACCCCGATAATCATTTTTTTCATCCATACGAGCAATAATGCCACCGGAGGCAGTGTCGCTCGACGGACGGACCCACGCGCCGTAACTGAAAGCCTGATCCTTCTCAAAATTACCACTCGCTCCAAGACTGTAGGATGCTCCTAGTTTGACTACCGGCGCCGCGCCAAGTTTGCCATCAGCTGCCCAACTGATCTCGCCTGTCGCCTCAACAGTTCGATCCTGGCATGCCAAATCCGCCACTTGATTGCCACTACCTTCCGTCAGCGGGCAATGAACCACCAAAGACTGATTAGGGATATCCTTTTTCAACTGATCGGGATCAAGCGTAGAGCGCCAAGCCTCAAAATCGGTCACTGCTGCAACACGCCGGTCCGATATGGATACCTTCGCCTTTTCAATTTCCGATGGCAGACTATCCCAGCGCTGGCGATCTTCTGGCGACGGCACAACCAGTATCGCACTCTTTCCGTCTTTGGAGTTTCCATCCTTGGGTGGCTGAGTCGTATTGCGAAAAAATGCAGCCAGGGAATAGTAATCCTGCATGCTAAAGGGATCGAACTTGTGGTTATGACATTGTCCGCAATTGGTAGTCATTCCCAAAAAAACCCAGCCAAAAGTTTGCACGCGATCTGCTGCGTAGATGGCCATGTTCTCTTCGTCAATTGTGCCCCCTTCATTTGTAGTCATATTGCAGCGTTGAAATCCGGTCGCAACTAACTGTTCGTCCGTGGGATGTTCCAAGAGATCGCCGGCCAACTGCTCAACTACAAATTCATCGAATGGTTGATTGCGATTGAAAGCACGAATAACCCAATCTCGATATGGGAATATCTCGCGGTAATTATCGAAATGGTATCCGTGAGTATCAGCGTATCGCGCCGCATCCAGCCAATAACGCGCTCGATGTTCACCCCACTGGGGCGAATCCATGAGTCGATCAATCCAATGGCTTAGCACGCCATCATCGCCATCCTTGTATTCTCTTTCAAATTGGGCAACGTCACGTGGGTTTGGCGGCAGACCTGTAATATCTAAATGCAATCGACGAAAGAGCGTGCGTGCATCTGCTGGCCCCGCCGGATCTAAACCCATTTGAGATAGCTGATAACCCACGTACTGATCGATCGGATTTCTGACTTGAAAGTGATCGCTGCCGGCGTATACCGGAGGCTGTGCGCGCTGCGGTGGTATCAGTGACCAATGCGGTTGGTACTCTGCGCCACTAGCGACCCACTGGTGTAACAACTGAATCTGAGCAGCGCTGAGCTTTTTCTTGGTTTCAGGTGGGGGCATCAACAACTCCGTATCATCCGTGACAATCCGCTCAATGAGCGTACTGCCATCCACATTTCCTGGATCAACCGCCCCCGCTTCCACGGCAAACTCTCGCTGATCTAGTCGCAAATCGGCTTTGCGGGCGGCACTGTCAGGGCCGTGACATGCAAAACAGTTTTCCGTCAAAATGGGTCGAATATCTCGATTGAATTCTATGGAACTCGATTGCCCCAAGGCCATGCTTAGAGGGCCAAACGAGATCATGATGATAGCAACAATCTTTTGCATATTTCCAACTTTGTCTTAGAGCAAACTTCACATAAGAGTAGCTTGTCTTCACCCACTTTGATCAATGATTTTCTTGAAAACGCACGCTATACGTCCGTGCGACTCGCACTAGCACGGTGATGAAAAAGTAACCCGAAGCGTCAGC
>JAGQOY010000229.1 GCA_020427005.1 Planctomycetales bacterium | reverse complement strand
CGATACCGGGAAGGCACCCTCGACCTCTTCTACGAGTAGCTGATGTTGCCTCCCACCTGCCGCTGCTGTGCGCTTACCCGTAGCCGACAAAGCCCGAAATTTACCCAGAACAAATGTGCCCGCACTTGAATTCGTCAATGTCATTGAGAATGACAATGGGGAGACATTGATGATCAATGGATACGTCTTTGTCCTCGACCAAAAAACTTACTACACTCAGCACACATCGAGGCGCCCGTCTCAAGTTACAGTTGCCCGCGATGCAGCAGAATGCGTGATAAAGCCCAAACTTAAAAAGTTACTTCCCTGATCGTGAGAATCGCACGATACGTGGGATTGTCTGTTGTCCTGCCTCTGCATGCGCCAAATCTACCTCGGCAGCTTGCACTTCGACCGCTCAGTTTGCTTGCAACTGCCGGTAATAACCATCCCTTCGTGACGTGCACAGCGGACCGATAAGCTCTGGTGCCAACCTTCTCAACTACACAGGTAAGTCGTCTTTTTCAACCAAATCCCGCTACAGGAACGAATCTACCCCACCTCCAATTGCTTTGTCCGCGTTATCTATTGCCCCAACGCCGAACTCTCTAAATTAATCGCTTTCATCCCAAGAATGTCTGAGCGCACTTTTTGCACAGGGCGGGCTAAGGCATCATTAGGCGTCGCGGCGCGGTGTCGCCTTCGATAATTCTTAGGCGTTGATTGCATTTGAGTGGTCCAAACCTTTGAACTTCGCCGCCGTGCCATTGAATTTCGAGCGACTCAATCTCTTCGGCCGGGCCAATTCCATATGTCAACCGAGAACCAAAATGCCCCTGATAACCACGTCCAGCCAGTACTTCTTGCACCAGCTTGCGTCCCGCCAGACTGAGCGTCACCCGGCTCCCCACTGCATCGCGATTGGCCCGAGTCCCCACCAATTCGACTTGCAAAAAGTTGCTTGCGGCTGATTTATTCTCAATCAATTGAGGGCGGGCATCCATATTTAACACCACCAGATCGATGTCACCGTCGTTGTCGAGATCATCGGCAGCCACACCTCGACTGACCTGCGCAGGCTGCCCGAGGGGACCAACCAAATCCGTGACATCTTGAAAACGATTGCCAGCCATATTTTTGAACACGAGATTCCGCATGGCCAACGATTCGGTGTCTGTGGCCCGCGCCACCCCGTCGATCAGATGCCCGGCAGCCACATACAAATCGGGATACGAATCAGCATCGAGATCGGCAAATGCAACTCCCCAAGTAAGGCTGCGTGAGGCCACGCCCAAACCCAAGGGAGCCCCCACGTCGTCAAAGTACCCCTGATTGGAATTGCGGTACAGCGTTGGAATCTCATCAATAAAGTTGGTGGTGACCAAATCCAAATCGCCATCATCATCATAGTCGGCTACATCGGCACCCATGCTGGCCTGCTGTGAGCCGCTCAGATCATAGGCTACACCCGCGAAAATTCCAATTTCTGTAAAATTTAAGTCACCTGAGTTCTCAAACAGAAAATTGGCCGACGAGTCATTGCAGACGAAGATGTCAGTATCTTGGTCACCATCAAAATCGAACGCCACCACTCCCATTCCCGGTCCCGCAACGGCGGAGATGCCCGACTGTTGGCTGATATCCGCAAACCAACCACCGCCGGTGTTGTGCAGCAGTGTGTCCGTGTCGGGCTGATAGTCTTTGGGACCTGCCGCAGCAGGTGCTCCAAAGATTTGACGACGAACTTCCATACCAGGCGAGAAGATCACGTAGTTGGCAAAGTACACATCCAAGTTTCCGTCCGCTTCGATATCCAGCAGGCTTACCCCTGCCCCCACGCGTGGTACTGCCGTCTGCGCCTGGAATTGATACCGAGCAAACGTGCCATCTCCATTGTTTTGCAGCAGAACATTAGGACCGTAATTGGAAATGAACAGATCCACATCTCCATCGTTATCATAGTCGCCTGCGGCTACCCCCAATCCAAACCCCAAGTCCCCTGCTCCGGCCTGAGCGGTTACGTCCACAAACTGCAACCCGCCCACATTGCGAAACAAACGATTGGTGGGTACCGGATCGGACAGGGCCGCGGGCGTGCCGGGGAGTGGCGCTCCATTGAGAAAATAGATGTCGAGCCAGCCGTCTCCGTCGTAGTCAAAGGTGGCCAACCCGGCGGTCACTGTTTCCACGATATAGTATTTACCCGAACGACCACTAAAATGTTGGAAATCGAGCTGAGAGTGCTCGGTAACGTCGACCAACACAATCGCAGACTGGGCGGAAACCGTCACTGATTGCACCAGCCACCAAGCCGCCACCAGACTTGCGCTCAATCCGCAGCGCAAACAGAGGAGTAAAGGATCGCGAGCCGCATCCCGCAGGGTTCGCCAATACTCGGACTCTGCGACGGTTTCGGGACCGCTGGGCGTTGAAGAACATTCCTGCCGCTGTGTTTGTCTGTTTTTCGATTCAACTGTGCGCCACTCAGCGGCGGTTCGCGCATCTTGATATAGTTCCATGGCCGTGGCTTTCTTATGCCGTGTGGCTACTGAGGTTGGCTGCCGCAGCTGGAACAACCACAGATGGCAATTGTGGCTGCAAGGACGGCTGGGACTGTGGGATGGTTGGCGGTGGCTGCGACTCCGGGGACCGCTGACTACAACCCACGACCAATCCCAGCAGGCCCACGCTAGGCAGCCAGCACACAATCGTTTGCAATATTCGAGCAAACTGCCCCAAACACAACTCGCCGCCCGTAGCTAAATTCATAGCGGTATCTTGGCGGCGGATGTTGTTACTGCCAATACCTGCCTAACGCCCGTCTTTGGGCGGGGCAGCCACTTGGAGACGCGCGTCACAAACGACATCTGGGGTGCAGCCTCACTCTCTACGGGTACAAATAGCTCTACTCTAGCTCAAAGGTGAAATCGTTCTCGCCGTTTGGAACAACGGTCGCTTTGAGCACAGACATGGCTGGGTTCTGATACTTGGGAGGCAAAAATGGCACCCGCGCTGGGGTGACATCCTCGGGATCCAGATACCCTTGTTCCTCCATCAGTTTAGTTTCTCGAGCCATCATCTTGGCCAGATCCTCTTCGGTCATCCCTTTTGGGGGGATATATTTGGAAATGGTTACCGCATGTTCTCCTTCTACGGCCCCTTCCAGCGGCATGCTGGTGGGATCAACGGTGGTTTGAATGGTAAACCGCCCGTCTTTGTCGGTCGTCCCCAATCCCATGACAGTGGAGGGCTGCCCTTCCTTGCCGTTGATGATAAAGTTTACCAAGGCATTGTCCAAAGGCTTCCCTTTGTAGGTGACCGTGCCGCTGGTCGGATAGACGCGTATCGAGTTGCCGGAGCAGCCGAGAATCAAACTCAGCAATATGCACAGCATGCCACAGGCGCTAGGTCGATTCGAAACTGGTGATAACATTGACATGTAGCCTCCAGGCCAGATGAGAAAATTGCTAAGTGGGATCACATGCCGTCGAGAGACCCCTGCAATCGACAAGCAACAATTGCAGAGGTCCGACAGCAGAAATGAGAATGCTGGGTCTATTCGGGGGCAGCAGCCACCTCACCTCCAGAGCGAGAACCCAACGCCCCCCACACTCCATAGGGACTTGGCCCCGAAGTAACTTCTGGTAAAGCAACATTCCCCGTGTCAATGTTTTGTCCAATGAAACGCACCGAACCGTCGCCAAAGCAGACTTGCACGCCACCCGTGTGATAGCTGCTGGCGGCTGACAAGCCCCAGTTGTCACCCCAGTTGTCGTTCATGCAACTGGGACTGTTGGGCGGTAGTACCGTTTGAAATCCTACAAAGGGCGCCAAGCCAGTTTGGTACAGCGTGCCATGTGGACGAAAATCCTGAATGTCTGTCCCGCCTGCACTGCGTGGTACCAACGATGGCAAGTAATATCCGCCAGCCGCTTTGGTCAAGCAAATCGACGGGTTGAGATTGAGTCCAGGTACGTTGGCCGCAGCCAACCCCTTTACATTCCGCGCATCGACGGCATTGGCTTTCTCTCCCAACAGAATGGTATTGCTCGTGCCATCGGTCATTTCGGCAATTTTTACAAAGCGGTTGTAACCAAACATACCTCGAAAACTGGGAGCCAACGTGGCGGTTGATGTGTTGGTAAAACCCAGACCATGTGAGTTGCGAATCATGTCCCCTAAACACATGGCATAATTACGCTTGTTGTTGATTTGCAACGCGTTGTTGTTGCCATAGCCCAAGCCATCGGGGGCCGATGGACACAAGAACGTTGTCAAGCGTGCTTGCCAGGGGGGATAGTAGGCAAAGTCACGTGGTGGACCAAACGGCAACGAAGGTGGATTGCTACCCACCGCCGGCCAAGGTGAAGCAATGCTATTGTGCAAATTGCCTTGCTCAATGAATGGCAACATGCCCACAAATCCATTGATCGATTGCTCATTACCACGTGGATTCGTGCCGGTGCGATTCAAACCTCACGAAAACCGTGAATGGCTACGCGAAAAACAATATTGGCCTTCTCTCGCGCTGGCTGCAAAGCAAGATTATCCAATCCCCAAGAGTTTTGGTTGCAATCTAGGTGAAGTGGGAAGCCTATTCTGAATCTAGGCGACAAAGTCCCGCATTTTGTCGACAAAACCTGCTCTAGATTGAAGGAGGTAATCGATACGACCGTCAAAGTCTACGATCGCTGAATGATTTGTATGGAGGCTCGATATGGTGGCAATTAGGATCATGTTGGTAGCAGTTTGCCTCCTCCCGCTGATGGGTTGCAATCCCAGGGCAATCATTCGGCAGAATCCTAGTCAACACGATCGTGGTCTTCGCTTCTACCGCCCGAAACCATACTTACTTGTGTCCCCGACAGACGGTGTAACTGAGGTTACTGTAAAGGGTGATCAAAAGACTACTAAAGTTGGTAAATCCGATTCGTATGTAAGTATGCAGCTCGAATACCTACCTGACTTTTCGGAAGAGTACTCCATTTCGGTTCGTCCAGGACTGGGGCAGAATAACACCAAAATTACCCTGAAGGACGGCTGGAACCTAACGCAACTAGACCAAGACCTCGATTCAAACTTCGATGACAACGTAAAGGCCATTGCCGAACTCGCCAAGGTAGCCGGCACGATAGTAGGCACGGGCGGTGGTGTAGCAGCAGACTCTGCGGATGGGGCTACAAAGTCGTTCGTAGTCCCAGCTACGAATGTCCCGCTAGGCTACTACGAGTCAATTATCGGGCGTGATGCCTGTGGGAAGAAACAGCTGTATGGTTGGAGGTACGTAGGTTTTGCTCCATATCTTGGTTGCCCATCTGGAGGTACCGGATCAATGTGCATCGATTGTGGCACTGATCTCTACGGGCTGGTATTTCGAAATGGCGTGATGACTTTCGCCCCTCTTTACGAAACGCAGATTGGGGATGTTGAACTTAAAGAGCAACAAACATCCATCACGCGACAGGGGCAACAATCTCTCAGCGAACTAGAGAAAAAGGTCCTATCCGCAGTTCGGCTAAGCTTTCCAAACGTTGCGGTAAAGGCAATCACTGAAACGAATTGGACCGTCACATCCAATACTACGTTAAGTAGCACACAAAAAGCACAGCTAACCGCCCTCATAGAAAACGCCCTTCAGACAGCAGGTACCCAATTTGAACCCGGGACTGTTATGGTCACGTATACCGAGCCTAACTCGTCGCAGGCGTTTGTGCCTATGCAATTCCATCATATAGGTGGGTAACAGCTTGGTGGTTAACAGCCGGAAAAATTGGTTTCTCAGCGTTTCGTAATCATAATTGATTGTTCTCCAGGATAGAGGACAACCAATGCTTGACGCCAACGACAAAAAACTAGTAACCGAGTCGCTTTGGAAGAAGATTGCGGAATCTGGCGACACAAACATCGTAGGAATCGGCTTTGGCATCGCCGTAAAAGAAGGGAATACCGATCTCACTCGCCCTTGGGTCGTGCGATTCTACGTGAAGCAAAAACGTGGGGGCCGGCATAAGTTCAAGATCACACCAGAGATTACTGTAGATATTGAACCCAAATATGCCGCATCCGATGGAGGTAAGCGAAAAGTTACGCTGCTTACCGATGTAACGAAGGTACCAACAATTGAACCAGCCGGACGAAAGCTCACTATACCTGGTAATGGATTGGTAACTTCCGGAATTGTTCTAAGGTGGTATAAAGCTTCTGGTGGTGCCACTGCAAACCAAACGCTACGTCTTGGTGTTCTAACAGTAGCTCACGACTTCAAGGGAATCGATCCGAACAGAATGGTTACTATTGAGTCTCCTAACAACCTATTGCAACCAATAACTGGGAAAAGAGCAATCCAATCTGATCCGGCGAAGGTTGGCATCGATGCCTGTTTAGTCACGGTTGAGGTAGATGAGGCAATCAAGGCCGGTCTGTTGACAGATCCGTTAGCGTCTCCGTTACCGATCAAACAGTACGCAGATCTTGAAGACGACCGAGACAAGACTGGTGAGAGTCGTCAAGCAGATCGTACGGTCTCGTTCCGTGTCCTTGGTACTGTAGGAAACCTCCCGGTAAAAAATGTCGGGACTAAAATATGGCATCTGTTACATGTCCAGGGCGCACGGCAGGCATTCGTCAAAGGCACTTCGGGGAGTTTGTTCGAGGTATTTGATCGATCGGACATAGGGCTTCAAGCATTTCCTTCCGCGATTCAGATTGGTGCTGAGAATGTAAACTTCGCAGAAGCGTATGCTCAGTCACTGGAGACTGTGATCGATTGGCTAAAGCGTGAGCTGATTCTAAAGTTACTTTACCAGCAACAGACACTGGTGAATTCAAGGATCGACGTCATTGCCTCGTTTTGATGTAAGCACAGCTGTCTTGTCCTGATTGAACACAGGTCAAGGGTCTGTGTTCAACCTCATGAATAGCGTCAAGTCCTTTTGCATGTGTTGTTAAAAAAGGATCTCCTACGACCAATTTCCGTGTCGTGTTTGTGGTTGTGTATGCCGTGGCGCGGCGTACCGATCCAATAACATTCCTAGATCCTAACTTCGGTGTAGCCCCAGAGCATTCAAGGCTTGAGAATCATTCTTCCGTAATGATTTGATTGCTGGAAATGCCAAGTACAACTTGCGCCCTAACTCCGGCAAGCCTTGCGGGCCCTCACACGCATGTCGACTGCAGCCTGGCGGCGAGAACGAGCCTCCGGCTATGGGGCAACTTGAAGCCTGGAACGAGCCGCCTGCGCCTCCGGCTACGGGGCAAACTTGCAGTTTTTCTGAAACGAACCACTGGCGCCTGCAGCCGCTATTGAACATGGGAAGACCTTGTTTGACCCGCAGCCAAAGGCGCAGGTTCCTCCTAATTGTTTCATTTGGCCGTCTTTATTCAGCGTTACAGAATCGTGGTCGAGCAAGTTTGCAAAAAAATTCACCATCGGGCTCGCTGCCCAAGGGCCAGTTCGGCTCCCGGGACCTACTTATAAGGCAACAGAACATAATCTTGTACAGTCATTAAAGGGGAAGAGTGAAGCAAGAACTTCCCTAATATGTGCCGCATTAACGAGCTCAAACCGTAAACTTCGTTGTTACATTAGCAGGCGTCACCGATGCAACTGACTGTCGAATGCGAATGCGGTCGCAAGACTCCGGTCACCGCGGCTCACTGTGGGGGCCGTGTAGACTGCCTGTGCGGTCGCACTTTGGATGTTCCGCGGCTCAGGGATTTGAAAATAAGGAACGGCATCAGCAATCTTTCGACGTTAGAAAGACTGACATTGGTCACCAAAGATGGTCCATTTCGTGATGGAGTTGGATGTGCGCTTTGTTCGGTTCGTCAGGGTCGCGTTTACGTCATTTTCCTGGAGTGCCAACGGCCTCAAGTATTTGGTGAATCAAATTGGTTGACAAACATGTTCGTTGTCGCGTTCGGGGGATTGGGGAGACTGCTGCACCTGGCGGAACAGCGAGAATTGACTGCCCACGGAGACGAAAGGAATGCATCCTTTGGCATGGAAATCTGCACTGACTGTGTTCGGCAGTTGGCAAAAAGGAGGAGGAGGCTTGATTTGGCTCTCGGAAAGATCCCAGAGATCCTGGCGGTGTTGAATGACTACCCGGACGCTCGAATACATTGCGACGAAATGTGGCGAACCAAGTGACCGCACCTAGTCGCCGAGTGCCTAAAGCTACCGCCAAACACAATGAAGAGAATCTGAATTGCAGAATCCCTATGAGCCCGTCGCCTCAGCGCCGACAGCCGTCTTGAATAAGGTATACTTGTGTGAACTACATTACCACCATTAAACGAAACGAATATGCGAATTCCACAACTACTTTGCCCTGGTAACAGGTTGCCAACGTTCCTTTGCTTGCTGTGCGTGAATATTGCGGTTGTTAATATTGCAGTGTCGCAACAGCCCTCTGCGGCACCTTCATTGCGGTCCAATAACATTTCTCAGGGCACGGACAAAGTCGAAGCCGCGACTGGAGAGCAAGGGGCAGTCTCAAGTACTTTAGTCTTGGTTTCACCATTGCAAAGTAGGTTTGTCTATTTGATAAATTCGGGCGGCGAGATATTGCACGAGTGGAAATTTGATCAACCAGGGTTCAATGCCTATTTATTCCCTGACGGATCACTTATGCGTGGTTCGCCGGTACCCGAAATTGAAATGTTTGACGCGAGAGGTTCGGCAGGGAGAATTCAGAAAGTGAGTTGGGATGGCGAGCTGCTTTGGAATTTCAAATATGCAAGTGATAGTCAATTGCAGCATCACGATTATGAGCTGTTACCTAGTGGAAACGTTGTGTTGATTGCTTGGGAAAAGATTCCGCGTCAAACTGCGTTGGCAGCTGGGCGCGTCCCAGAGAAGATTGGCGTCGATTATATATATTCGGAAAAACTTGTTGAGATTCGGCCTGAAGGATTAACTGGAGGTACAGAGGTTTGGGTATGGAGGCTATGGGACCACCTAATCCAAGATGCGAATGCAAGCCTTTCGAATTTTGGAAAGCCAAGTGATCATCCTCGGCGCGTCGACGTGAATTATGCTCGAGATGATCAAGCGGATTGGATACACATGAATGCAGTGGATTATCACGCTGGATTTGATCAATTGATTGTGAGTCCACGTTGGTTCGATGAATTTTGGATCATCGATCATTCGACAACAACGGAACAAGCTGCGACATCGGAAGGTGGTCGCTACGGCCATGGCGGTGATCTTCTATATCGTCTTGGAAACCCCATGTCATATGGAAAAGGCACTCTTAATGACAAGATCCTGTTTGGACAGCACAACTGTATGTGGATTCCCACGAGTTACCCAGGTGCAGGAGACGTCACATTGTTCAACAACGGTACATCACCACCGCGTACCGGTTATTCCTCGGTTGAGCAGCTGAGTTTGCCTGTGGATGATAACGGCAGGTACCGGATGGACGGCTCGGGAGCGTTTCAAGCTCCACAGACTGTCTGGAGTTATTCGCGAGGCGAAGAAATGTATTCGTTCCGCATTAGCGGCGCTGAAAGATTGGCAAATGGAAACACACTTATATGCTCCGGAGATCAACCGTGGATTCTAGAGGTGTCGCCAGACAAGCAGGTCGTTTGGGAGTCAAAGCATCGCTTCGGTGGCGGGCCGGAAGATAGCCCGAAGTATGAAAACGGCGCTATGTTTCGTGCCCCCGGCTATTCTTTAGATTACTTCGAACCGCACATACGCGAGAAACTGATTTCAGCCGAATAATTCGTGGAACCGCTTCCAACGTGCCCGAAAATCTGTGGGGATGTGAGCGAGTATTTGAATTTGGCTCGCGTTCTTCATGCAATGGGCTATGACGGCAAAATTTTTGCAAGTTAACGTCAACAGCCACAATGTCTACAATCTGGATTCCCCTGTGGCCCTGTTAGTTGTTCACGGTTGGGTGGAGGAGAGCGGTGGCGCAGATTCCGGCGCAGTCAGCGGGAAAAGTGTCGCAGCATCAGGCATGCACCGAGGGGGCATGGAACGAAAAAAAGCCCGGAAAATGTTGGGGAAATCGCTGTTTTCCCAATGTTTTCGGGCTCTTCAGAGCGGAGAGGACAGGATTCGAACCTGCGGACCAGTTTGACCCGGTCGCTTCATTAGCAATGAAGTGCTTTCGACCACTCAGCCACCTCTCCGGTCGATGTGCATTTCGCACCAATGGGGTGACTACTCAGGATCCCCCCAGCAAGGCTTCTATCTAAACAACAAGTTTCGGTTTTTGCAACATGCCCTATTCGTTTTTTCTAGGCCAAAGGCCAAAATCCTCTCGGCTCGATGATAGCCAGTACCTGTCAGAATGATATTAGCGCGGCTTTGGTTGTTTGGATAGAGTGAGGTTCTGAACAGGCTTGCCCTCCCCTCGCAGTCGCTCGACGCTCCCAAGGCGTCCTCGCATTGCTCGGACTGGGAGGGTGGGATCCCGCTGGCACAACGCTTATTCTAGCAGGGTGATGAAAAGGTCGATTTGCAAAATCTTGTGGACGATTAGTAATTCGAAGCGTCAGAGCGTCAGCGAGGTGCTGGGCACATTCCCTCGCTGACGCTTCGGGTTACTTTTT
>JAGQOY010000022.1 GCA_020427005.1 Planctomycetales bacterium | reverse complement strand
TATCGCCTGACTCAGGATAAAAGAAAACGTATTCAATGCGGGTCAAACCAGCCAAGGCAAGCATTTCGGCGGGTAGTTGATCTCCGGCGGCCAGCTTGTCAACGACAGCTGCTTCCAAGCGATTGAGTGAAACTTTTCGAAGTCGACTCGCCCGAGCCAAGTGTTGTGGCAGGCCTTGCTTGGCCGCCATTCGGCGTGCCATCGTGACACGCGGATCGGTTATGAGCGTTCGCAAAACACCTTGGGCATCAATCTGCACACCAGAAACACCGTTGGTGTTGTTACCATTGTTGGTGTTGTTATTGTTATTGTTATTATTGTTGTTGTTATTGGTGTTATTGTTGTTGTTATTGTTGTTAGCATAGGCACTCGCGCAAGTTACGAGAAATGCCAATGCACAACATAAACCACAAACGGTGCGACGGCTTAGCATCGTGTTTTTGCCTCAGTCGAAAAGATATGCGGACCGAAATCTACGGCATGTTTGTCGGAGTTCGTTAGCGGTCAGGGCAGACGGTGAGCTGCCTCTGGGAACTATTGAGATTAATTACTCTGGGACGGAAAGGCAATAAAGAGCGGCAAAATGCTATGACATCTTGTTCTTCATAATTCTGCTTGTTAGCCCCCGTTGTGAGGGTTTTTCCCGCTGGAGTCCTAGACTGCTAGTTTGTTGAATCTGAAATCACAATAAGGAGGAGAGCCACTGGTCGTCAGTCCACAGGCAATTGGTGGTAGTGGCGAACCACGAAGATCACGAGTCGCGGCTCATTAAGTGAACAAACTCTAATGCTCACTACGACTGCGGCGGCCACCGCCCTGACCGGATCTGGGTTTGGGGCGGGCCACAATCAAACGATGGCTTTCGTCACCTAAAAGATCGTTTAGTCTGCCACGTAGTTCTGGGGTAATGCTTACCGAATGTCGATTGCTACGCAATTGGACCGATTCCCCCCCTGAAAGCCGAATGTTCACCAGGACTTCCATTTTGCCTGGGTAGCCTCGCAGGATTTCGTTCAGCCGCGGGAAAAGTTCCTCCGAGTGTTTGTCCTGGTGAATTTGAATGCTCAGTCCAGCCATAAACCGTTCTGAGGCTTCGTGTATAGGGATGATCTCGTTAGCGAGCAGGTTGACGTCATCTCCATCGGATCGTTTATCGACAGTTGCTCGCATGATGATCACGGATTCGGCTTGAATGAGATGTCCCATCGATTCGTAACCGTCCGGCCAACATATACAACGTACTGCACCATCCATGTCTTCCAAATCGAAATTTGCATAGCGGCTCGGTGCACCAGGTTTGGGATTGCGTGTATTGGCCAGTTTGATGGACGCTATCATACCGCCAACAATCACCTCAGAACGATCTTTAAGATCCTTCAGTTGAGTTGAGTTATGGGAGCAGAACATTGCTAGCTGCATCCGATGCTCTTCCATGGGGTGAGCCGACAGGAAAGTTCCCAATACTTCCTTTTCCATAAACAACTTTGTCTTTTCGGGGAATTCGGGAACATCGGGTAGATTTTGATTCGCTGAGTTGGTGCTGGTTTCCTCGATTTCCTCGAAGAAGTTCATTTGGCCGCTACGGCGATCGGCTAGGGCAGCCGCGCCAGCTTGAATTGCCTTTTCGACGCCGGCCATGAGTCGCGCTCGGTTAGAGCCAACGGAGTCAAATGCTCCGGCTTTTATTAGCGTTTCGATGGTGGCGCGATTGCATTCACTGGGATCCACTCGTTCACAGAAATCGAACAGGCTGGTAAAACGGCCACCTTTCTTGCGAGCCGCGGCTATCGATTCGCCGGCTGATCCGCCACACCCTTTGATGGCTGAAAGTCCAAAGAATATCTTGCCGTCTGCCACTGTGAAATCGACGAATGAGTGGTTGACATCAGGTGGTACGACTGTGATACCCATCCGCTTGCAGTCTTCTAGGTGCTCGACTAGGGAGTCTTTGTGCTTGAAGTTGCGTCCTGGAATATCACCGGATAACAGCGCAGCCATGAATTCAACAGGAAAGTGTGCTTTAAGGTAAGCGGTTTGATATGCGACTAATGCATAGGCTGTGGAGTGACTCTTGTTAAATCCGTAGCCTGCAAATTTAAGGATCATGTCCCACAGCTCGCGGGCTTGTTTTTCCGTCAAGCCCTTGTCCGTTGCGCCTTCGATGAACTTAGATTCATTTTGCGCAATAAGTGCTTCTTTTTTCTTGCTTATGGCTTTGATGCAGGTATAGGCGCTAGCTAATTCGATGCCACCCAGGCGATTGAGGATTCTCATTACCTGTTCTTGGTAGACCATCACTCCGTTAGTTTCTTCCAGGATGTCCTTTAAAACGGGGTGCAAGTATTCAGCTGCCTTACGACCATGTTTTACTGCTACGTAGTCGTCCACCATGCCACCTTCCAGTGGCCCAGGACGATACAGGGCATTGGTGGCAATGATATCCCGAAAATGATCGGGCTTCATTCGCTGGAGTAGGTCTCGGATACCGCCACTTTCAAGTTGAAAGACTCCTTTCGTTTCTCCTCTTTGCAACAGAGCAAAGGTCTCTTTATCATCCAACGGAAGGCGCAGAATATCCAATTCACGTCCGGTCGTTTGCTGGATAATCTCGATTGCCTTGGAGAGGATGGTCAAGTTGCGAAGACCTAGAAAATCCATCTTCAACAAGCCTGCAGCTTCCACGTCCCCCATGGACCACTGCGTGATGATGTCGGTCTTTCCAGAGACCCTTCCGAGCGGAACGTACTCGGTGAGCGGTCGGTCGGCGATGACAACCGCAGCCGCGTGGGTGCCGACATTCCGCGCGTTGCCTTCGAGCTTCATAGCAATATCTAGCAATTCCCGGACTTCGGGATCTGCGTCGTAATTCGCTTTTAAATCGGCGTTCTTTTCCAGAGCCTTCTTGATTGTAATTTTGAGCTCGTCGGGCACCTGGCTTGTAATCTCGTTGACTCTTACCAATGGTATGCCCAAGACGCGGCCCACATCTTTGATTGCAGCTTTAGCAGCCAAAGTACCAAAAGTACCGATTTGTGCGACGTTGGCTTCGCCGTACTTGTCGCGTACGTACTGAATGATCTCAGTGCGCCGTTCCTTACAAAAGTCGATGTCGATATCTGGCGCTTCCAACCGGTTTTCGTCCAAAAACCTCTCAAAAAGTAAATCGTATCTAATAGGGCAAACGTGACTCAAATAAAGAGCAAAACAGACCAGCGCGCCGACACCGCTACCTCGAGCGGTGGCGGGAACTTTTTGTTCCCTGGAGTACCTAACAAAATCCCAGACAATCAAAAAGTAATTCGCGAACCCCAGTTTCTTGATTACTCCCAATTCGCGATCCAGACGATCCTTAACAATCTGAGACAATTCTCCGCCGGGACACATCTCTTCATCGTCTCGATATCGATCTAGTAAGCCGGCAATACAAATCTCTCGCAAAAAGTCATCGGGGTCTTTTTCGGCTGGGAGCGTGTATTTTGGAAAATGGCGTTTTCCCAATTCCAAATCAATATCAACGCCATCAGCTATCTCCTGGCTGCGAGCAACAGCCGATTCGAGGCCTTCGAAATGGGTATACATTTCCTCCTGGGAACGCAGGTAAAACTGGTCTCCCTCCATCTTCATGCGAGCCACATCGGTGCGAAACTTACCAGTATTGATACACAACAATACGTCTTGAATCTCCGCATCCGAGCGATCGGCGTAGTGCGCGTCACTCGTAGCGACCAAGGGAAAACCCAACTTATTGGCAATCCTGACCGCCCCCTCAAGTTGACGCTGTTGAATTTCAAGATTGTTGTTCATTATTTCGATGAAATAGCGGTCTCCGAAAATCTTTTGAAACCAGCCCGCAACAAGTTCAGCTTCCCGTTCAGCTTTTTCCACATCTTGATTGTGGATAATCGCTCGTGAAAACTCGCTGGATACACATCCGCTCAAGCAAATAATGCCCTCCTGGCATTCAGCCAATAAATCGCGATCTATTCGCGGCTTGAAGTAGAAGCCTTCCAATGATGCTTTGGAAGCTAGCTTGATGAGGTTCTTAAAGCCCGTGCGATTCTGTGCTAGCAGCGTCAAGTGGTAGGCGGCTTCTTTGGCACTGCTGGCGTCACCCCGACTAAATCGACTTCCTGGAGCTACGTAGGCTTCGTAGCCGATGATGGGATTAATACCCGAATCTTTTGCTTTCCGATAGAATTCCAAGGCCCCGTGAAGGTTCCCGTGGTCGGTAAGCGCAAGCGCATTCATGCCATGCTCTTTGGCACGTGAGACGAGTTTGCCGATCGAACTGGCGCCATCGAGTAAGCTATAGTGAGAATGGCAGTGCAAGTGTACAAATGGGCGACTCATGATTTTTCCTTGTCGCATGAGTGAATGCTGCCTGCAGAGCCCTGTAAAGCATGTAATCAGCAGGTAGGCTTACTTGAAAACGGAAAAAAACAAACGCGATCCTACTCGTTGTTGTCGGCTTACGCGAAGCATGAGTTTGTACGGGCGATTTACCGATTCCTAGATTCTCTTCAAACGTAAGCGTTTGACCAAAACATGCAAGCGGGCCTGGATCGGTCAAATTTTTTTGAAGATAGGAATTGCTCAGGAGGTCATCAATTTGGGCCGCACTCGGAATAGGAAAAAGAAACACGCTTCAAGTAGGCCTTTGTCGCCAGCTATTTCAGTGACTAAGCGATTAGGTAGTCTCGATACATGGCGAGGTTTGGCAATCATATTAATGATTCTGGACCATGCAGTCTGGATTTTTGCGGATATACGAATTTCTGTAACCACAATACGCTTTGTAACGCGATTTTGCTTACCGCTGTTCTGTATTCTGATGGGTTATTTTCTCGCGCACCAAGTGCGTTTCAATTTACGTCGCTATACACATCTAATACTCGCCGCTCTCGTTATCAACGTTGGTTACTTTAGCCGTTACCACCAGCTTGAAATTCTGTCTAGTTTGTTGATTTGCGCCACTCTTTACTGGCTACTATTCTATTGTGGTGTACAGAATTGGTTTGCCCTGACGGCATTGGCTCCTGTGTTTTATTGGATAGATCCAACCTCGGTTTGGCATCAGAGGCCACCTTACGATTTTGCCCTTTTCGACTACCCGTTGACTGTTGTCATGGGATTTGTCGCCGTTGGGTGTATCCTAAAACAAGTTGGCACTCGGACGGCATTGTCAGTTACAATTTTCTACCTGTTGGGAATCTGGTGGATTGGAGGTCACACCGGTTTGGTCTTTGCCTGGGGGCCCGTGGTTGTGCTGTGCATTGATTGGGGCAAGAAAAATCCGTCGCAAGAAATCCGATCGATAAGTTGGATTGGCAAGCACCCACTGAGTATTTACGTGATCCAATACTTCGTTCTCTGGTGTATCCAATGGTTCGTGAACCGAAACACTTGATTCTCTAGCGTACCCATTGCCTTACTGCCAGATTCACTTGGATATCATGATAGCGTTCGTATTTGCCTGCAGTTGCTTGAGTTTCTATGGGGCTAGTCCATCCCCGGTTCGTTTTGAAGTAACGAGTTGGAAGGGTTTTCTATGGCATGAATGATCTCGGCTACTTCACTTTGAGTCATCAGTAGCGATTGCCAAGCCCGAACATCGATTGAGGTTGTGCCCTCGCTTTCATTAACCACGGCGTGCTCAATCACCGAACGAATTCCCATATGAAGCATATCAAGCAATTCTCTCAGTTCGGCAGCTTGTCCGGGAGATAATCCGCGTGGAATCTGTGAAATCACGCTTGGTGAATTGGACGGCTTGGGAAGAGAAAGTCCCGTACTAGATTCGGAAATCTGACTAGAATCATCGTCTGTCAAACGTGCGAGCAGGTCCTCTCGGTCTTTGCTGGACAGATTGTGATCCTCGGCAAACCATTCCGCGACTTGCTCGCGAGTGCCCACGAGTAATACGCTTCGGCCGATCGATATAGTGTCTCCGTAACGCAGGATTTTTAAGCTACACGAATGACCATTGATACGAGTGCCGTTGGTGCTGTCCAGGTCCGTGATAACCAAGCGTCCATCGTCTTCTTGAATCTTTACGTGATAACGGCTGATGCGTTCATCATTTAACTGAACAGTATTTCCCTCCTCTCGGCCGATCGTAATGGGGGTCGTCAATTCGCGATAAACTTTGCCGCGATCCGCACCGGAAATTACCCGTAGAGTTATGGTCTGCATCTAATGGCGGTCCTCGGATGGGGGCGTATTCGGACTTGGGCATGTCTAAGAATTGTGATCGATACCCAATCTCTTGCGCTACCAATACTGCCCAATTTTTTTTGTATGACTTCCTCTTGTATTATGACCTTTTCTATTCTCAACCAATCGTAGACTCGTCGCAACTACGAAACATATGTTTCGGGAATTACTGAAATCAACAATTGCTCACGCGGCTTTGGAGGGGTGGAAACAGGGAAAAGCAAGGTGTAAACGTTTCATTCCCGGGCGAGTCGAGTGTTCCTAACGGGACTTCATGTTCGCGGCTGCTCAAGTTTACTTTCCCTCGCGGAGCCGGTCTCCGAGGTAAGGATCCAAATCCGAAATAGCATGGATCTGTTGGACTGTTACGTCGATATTGTACTCAACTCGACGAAAGTAGATCCATGGATCCTCCCAGACTACATAACAGCTTCTCCAGTCGCCATCCCGAGGCTGACCTACAGATCCGACGTTGACCATGGCCTTTTCTTCGCCCAACCGATATTTGAAATCCGTTTCGTCAGGACGAATGAACGCGTCCAGCGTAAAAATGCCTGGTACATGAGTGTGGCCTTGAAAACAGGACATGGGAATCATCGAGAACAGCTTTTCCATTTTGCGACGATTGAATACATCTTCCGGAAACACATATTCATTAACAGGATTACGGACTGAACCGTGCACGAACATTGTGTCCCCGTCGCGCTTTGTCCGCGTCATGTGGGCAATGAAACTCAGGCGTTTCAGACATGCCTCAGGGGAATCGCCGGTTTCGAGTTGCTGGCGTGTCCAGAGAATCGCCTGTTCGGCGGTATTGCTAAAGCCTTCAGGGTCAAAAAGAGCGGCTAGGTCATGGTTGCCAAGAATGCACATTTGAAACTGACTGGCAATGTCGATGCATTGGTTCGGACAAGGGCCATAGCCAACGACGTCACCCAAACAAAGTACCTGTTCACAACCTTGCTCGCGAATATCCTGCAGGACCGATTGAAGGGCCTCCAAATTCCCATGAATGTCGCTGACAATTGCGCGTCGCACCAATCATATCCTTAGAGGGTCTATCCAGCATTACAAACCATCGGTGATGACACCCAAAGTATCCATCACCGGCACCCGCGTTGCCGTCCCGAAAATAAGACCTACCCTGCCCTGGAAACCTATCTGCCGGCTCGAAGTCGGTCGCCAAGCATATCGTCCAAGTCAGTTATTGCATAGATCTTCCGAATGGTCGATTCAAAATCATAATTGATGCGCCGGAATTGGATCAACTGTGCCGAACTATCTAAGATCAGATAGCAAGAGCGATTGTCTTCGTCTCGAGGCTGTCCAACGGATCCTACATTGATCATTAGCTTTTCCGGCCCCAATTCGAATTCATAATCACAATCGCTGGGTGTTATGAATTCACCGTCGGTGGTGAAGACCCCAGGCATGTGCGTGTGCCCCTGGAAGCTATAAAGTGGTACGCGTTCAAACAATAATCGCATTCGGGCCTGGTCATAGACGCTTTCAGGAAATACATATTCGTTCGTGGCGTCGCGCGGGGAACCATGGACGTACAAGATGTCTTGTTCGCGATGTTGCTTGGGGAGTTCGCTTAGGAAATCCCATCTCCGATTTATTGCGTTGGCAGGGCCGTGAGCATGATCCAATGCATCGCGGGTCCAATAAATAGCCCGCAGCGCAATCGGGTTAAACCCCTCTGGATCAAATAATGCAGCCTGATCGTGATTGCCAAGAATGGTCAGTTGGCAATGTTGCATCACAATATCTAGGCACTCGCAAGGATTAGGACCATAACCCACAATGTCTCCCAGACATACAACTCGGTCGACCCCCTGTTCGCGAATGTCCGACATGACGGCTTGCAGGGCCTCTAAGTTGCCATGAATGTCACTGATGAGGGCTTGACGCACTGAGAACTCCCGCACGGACGCTCGAATATAATGTTGGGGTTGATGGTCGAATCGTACAGCCGATGGAGGCGTTACTTTTAATGGCTACGGAAACTAGCCGGTCATGAGGAAAATTCCAAGGGGGGGGGCCGCTATGCGTGTCGAAACACGCTCAATTTGTATTCCACCCCGCAGTATTACAAGTTCGGACTACAAGATATTTCTATGTTTTCGACTGTTATACATGGAATATAGTGCAAAACTAAGCTCCCGGCCTCAATTCGTCTCTACGTCGTGAGTATTTAGGGTTACGAAGATACTCCCTGAAAAGGAATGTGACTACTTATTGGGGGGCGGTTTCGGATATTAATGCTGGTTTAAAACTTCAGATACCTCATAGAGTCCTAATGGAAATACTAGCAATCGAATGTTCTGGTACTTCAGGCAGTGTGGCGCTCTCAAAAGATAGCAAGAGCTCAATTATCGCACTGCGTCCAGATACCGGTAGTCTTCAGGAATTGGCACAGGCGATTGAGCAGCTGAATCCTGAACGTCCAGATTTTATTTGTGTTACGGCGGGACCGGGCTCATTTACAGGGATACGGGTGGGATTGACGACCGCCAAAATGTTGGCCTTAGCGTGGCAGCGCCCAGTCGTTCCTGTTAACACACTGGAGGTCGTTGCCCATCGCAGTCTGCAGGGTTTTGATTGCATTAATGAGCCCTCTCAGGTACCGACATTGATCATGCCGGTCATCAATGCCTATCGTGGCCAAGTATTCACCGCTGCCTGGAAAGTGGTTGATGAAATAGGCTTAGGTGAGTGCGTTTTTACCCCTCAAGTCTGTGATGCGAAATTATGGCAATCCGGGGATCTTATTCCGAAGGGTGATTGGGGAAGTCGAATTGCCGTCTCCGGTCCCGGGCTGAGAACGTATCCTATGTCAGCTGGTCATACGATAACGCCTGCAAACGCCTTTTGGGATCCTCGGGCCGAAGACGTATTGGAGGTTGGAATCAAGCAGTGGAAAGTGTCAGGGGGGGAAACGGCTGCCAACGTCCAGGCCAACTACTTGCGGGCGAGCGCAGCTGAAGAGAAACTCAAGTCAACGACATAACTATTGCGGAATCTGTTTAAGTACGAGGGGCCGTTCGCAAACTATCTAACCAGTGGGCGAGACCGCACATTGAGCCTGTTTTGGAAAGAATTTCAGAAGCGCCAGCTTGGCGGCAACGCTGCCAAATGTCGTATCGTACAAATCCAAAAGCAACTGCAATGGGAACGGTCGGAAAAACTGCACGAGCGTGTTCTAGTTCTGCCACCAGGGTGTCCGCATCAGAATCGGAACCTGTGTCATCGATCAGCAACCATTCCACATCACTTGTTGATTGAGAAAACCAGTCGTCTAGGTCTTTGCAGAACCTGCATTCGCGTCCCAGTGTTTGCGCTAATTGACACCATGCACTCCCGGAATTGAAACATTTGCTCAACACAAGTCCGGGAAGCGCAGCCTGCTGTAATCCTCCGTATTGGTTTCCCGTCGACGGTCCGGCTAGCCAAGGTAACCATTCTTCCCACCAAAGGCTCCAAGACCAGGCTGGAATTTCAGGCGACTTCCAGCCTGTACGACGAGCGCCTTGCCACCAGTCATCGCACGCAAGAGCGATGGGGATTTCACTTCCCTCCGTCCGCCACCACCTACCGAGTTCTCGGGGAATGTCCAATCGATTTTCGCAGGCGATGATTAAACGGCTACAGCCGGCGTTCGCGATTTCACTTAAAACGCCGAGGCTTAGAGAATTCTTATTGAATTTCAGTCTCTGTTTGTCCTCACAAATCGACAGCATCCGCATTGAAAGCCACTCTAAGCCGCGTTGTCGCGAGCCGACCCAGACCCAAGGAGTGTACTTCGGATGCATAGTCAAGTCGCAAGTTGATCGTCGATCGCGGCTTCATAATGCTGCACAAGAGCATGTGCTTCCGAACTGTGCATGCAGGCTCGCAATTGCTTCAAAAAATCAGGTGTGGCAAGTAGACGCGAGAGTTTTGCAAGGACTTGTAGATGGATTCGGTCGTCCGTGGAACAAATCAAAAAGAATACATCGGTCAAATGACCACTCCGGTTCCCAAACGGCAATGGTTGCAAAGAAATCCCTAGCCCAAGTAACGGTTCGGCTAGTATTGAACTCTGCGGGCGTCGAGGGTGAAGCAGGGCCACACCGTTATCCAGGGCAGTGGGATGAAGTTCTTCCCGCGATTGTACGGCTTCTGCCATTCGAGTTGCATCCCAGAGCAAGCCCGTGCTTTCGGCCAACTCACACATCCGTCGAATAACGCTTCCTCTAGTGCGAGCCGCTAGTGGTATCTCAATTGCCTCAATCGGAAGTAGGCTAGATAGGCAGACCGAATCGCTACGTCGTTCGCTCCAGCGGTCTACAACTCGCTGCACCTGGTTAAGCTCTTGGGCATCGCTACTGGATCCAATTTGATTTTCGAGCCATGTGTGTACTTCGGCCTCGGCGAATCTCCAGCTGCCGCTGATTCTTCTTCCCGGAAGCTGCCCGCGGTCAGCCAGTCTCTGCACTTGTTGTGGCGTCAAATGCAAGAATGCCGCCAACTCGTCAACATCTAAATCACTAGAGGCCATGCCCATTTTCACTCATCAAAAAAGTCAAAATTATCAGTCTTTGTATGAACAGGGGACAATCCCTCAGCAGGAAGTCCCACCTGGGGTCTTTGGCAATTCGTATGAAGCTATTTCGTTTTTAATAGATTAAGTGCAGTTTGAATTGCTAGCAATTATGGAATGGGCAATGTAGGGGATTGGCACACATGTTTTGACCGGCAATTTGAGGGAACCATCATAAGTTCACGTTTTTCGTCTTGACTGTTTTAGGTCCCCCAGGCCACGCTATTGCCGGTCGTGCAGATCTCGATTGGTCGCGTAAGTCCGCCATCCAGCTTTGCCAAGTGCGGAATCGCAATTCTAGATATGGAAGCTAGATTGTGAAATATCTTGCGGATGGATTTATCGGATTGACTAGACTTGTCAGAGATGGCCGGCCTAATTGGACGGGGTTTGTAATGCTTTGTGTCTAATTACGTACTCATCAAAAAGGGGGTGTGAAGTTTTTCTTGGCATGACTCAATACCTGGTGACCTACGTCCAGGGATTTCGGGTGTTTGCAAGTCAGCCACGGAATACAGTGGTTGAACTCTCCAGCATCACGAGATAGATGGAAGAACTCCAATTACCAATAAAATGTTTTGAAAAATGACTCTTAGCCAGGCAAGGAGGCCGGTGATGTCAGCGTCTAAAAATGGCGAAGGTTCGAAATCGTCCCAAGTCGTCAGCTTGCGAAAAACGCTCCGGGAGGCTGTTTTTGTGGGGGCGGAAGACATACTTGCAAGCAGGTGTGTCGATGTTGCCGCTCGTTGTTCGCCGGGTGATGTGTTTGTACCCCGGGTTTCTGCTGCCAGTGATGAACATGAACAGATTGACGAAGCTGTGCGGCGAGGTGCTACTGCAGTAGTCGCAGAACGCTTACTCCCGGTGAACATTCCACAGTGTCTCGTAGAAGACTCTAACGAAGCTTTCGCAATACTTAGTCAGCAGCTGGCGGGAGGGCCAAGCCAACGCGTGCTGACAATTGGCGTGATTGGGACCAACGGGAAAACGACAACTAGTTTGTTTATATCCAGCGTACTGAAACGCCTGGGTGGCAGCGTTGCTTACTACACGTCCCTTGGATCAAGTGATTCGATTGAGTGCGATCGGACGAACAATCGCCCCCCTTCTGCTGGGCAGCTAGCTAGCTGGATGAAAAAATCTTTGCGCGCCGAGGCCCCGGCATTGGTCATTGAATTAACCGAATCCATGCTCAAGAATCGATCTACTCAGGGCATTGAATTCGATGTTCTCGTAGTTTGTGGACTGCGTCCTAACCAAGTTCGAGGTGGTGCAACATCGAGACGGCTGACGGAGTTGCTAACCTCAGCTACTAAGCAGCTCAAGGATCATGGTGTGCTGTTATACAATGCAGATGATGCCGCAGTCAGCCGCTGGGTGGAACGCGGTCGCATTCCTGCAGTTAGCTATGGCCTTGATGCCGCCGAGCATGTTCGTGGCAAACGGTTGGGCCGGGCTGGAGGGCAACAGCAAGTTCTGGTTTCGGCTGGTTATTTGCTGATGCCCATGACTTTGGACATTCCGGGCGATCACGTGGCTCGTGCTGCTTTAGCAAGTGTGGCGCTGGCCTGGATGTTTGATCTCTCCGTTGCAGATGCGATCGCGGGAGCTGAAGCCCTTAGGACGATTCCAGGACGTATGGAACGAGTTCACCAAGCGGTAGATGTTCCCTTATTTATTGATCGCGGGCAAACTCCGGACAGGCTGGCCGCCGCAATGCATGCCATGCGAACTCATGGTTTGGGTGCAACTACTGTCGTTTGCGATGTTAGTTCGGAATTAAACGATGCCACTCGCACGCGCTTAGGAGAGGTGCTACAGAAAGGGGCCTCGCAAGTGGTGCTCAGTGGTGCAACGGTGGGTGCAGAGGCTCTGCAGCGCTTAGCCATGGACGTGCTGGGAGGGTTCGCTGCACCTGGTCGAGTGCAGGTGATTGGAGATCGCGAGGCAGCTATCGCGTGGGCCATCAACAACACGACACAGGGATGTATCGTACTGAGTGGTTGTGGTGAGCGTGAATGGGTTGGGCGAAATGGACAAATGACAACCGATCAAGCGACAGCTCGACATTTGTACTCAAAACGTAGCCAACCGTTAGTTTTTCCGAATTTGAAAATTTTCCCTCCATCTGAACCTACTGCGTTTTTTCCCATTGACTCGACAAAGTAGATTTCGGTATTTCATCAACAACGAGTTCAACAGCAATAGGTCTTGACCAGCCGGTAACACGGAGGTCCTAGTGCAACCTGGACTTGATCATGGAGGAACTCGAAAACCGCATTCGAGAAACGGACAAGGATGTCAAAATCAGTGGAAGCTCTGTCGTTGGCTATGGTTTTGCGGGAAAGCATAGCTGGCCTCCCTCCTGGGTCGGAGCATTTTGTTGGTGGGTAGTGGTTTCTGGGTCAATCACTCCTAACTAGCGCTTCGCGGCAGAGCTTAATACTGCGCACCGGAGCAGGAAATTCTTGCTCCGGTGCCAGGGAACACCAGCCTTCATGGCAAGTGCCATCGAGGGCTTTTTTTCTGTTTATAGCACATCAACTCAAAATGAATGTCATGCTCAAAAGGATCCTCTGAAGTGGGCGGTCGGGGCACCCGTAAAGCCTCGCCAAAGTCCTGTCAGAGCTAGAAAAATCGTCAGAATGCGATTTTCCCGCCTTCTATTATTCATGTTGTCGTATGTCTGAGTGTGCAACGAAGAGCCAAGTTTGAACGCGACCTAGGCTTGCATGTCAATTTTAGGAATCTGGGGGCATGTGTCTGGGAAACTATTCACGGCGCGTGCAATCACATCTGAGATTCTGAAAATTGATGGATGTCAACCGAAGGTCAGCGTAGGTTAGGTTGCCGAAGTTCGCGCCAGCTAACCACTCAAACGCAAATGAATTCCTTTGACAATGCAAACACCCTGAAATCGCAACTTAGAAATGCTTCTGCTCGTGCCACAAAAATGAGCTTGATCAAAGGTTCAGCGTGAACGCCAACGAACTGCTCCTGACAATTCGCCGCCTGCGACCGAACTACTGCGAGAGTGAATTATTGCGGCTGGCTCTATTGGTCAGTTTTCAGTTGCCACATACGCCTGTAAGTGACGACCAAGACTTGGATCGATTATGCCAGGAAGTCTCTTGGCAGCTATCAGCCGCTTGTGATCAACATGCAGCTGTTGCAGAGGAAATCGACCAGTTGGCAGCAGAGTCCGCAACTGAATATCAAGCCGAACATTTGTGGACTTTGGTACGTGCACTCAAGGTCCAAAGTCAGTTGCTAAACTTCTATTTGGGTCCGGATGAGCTCACCGTTTGATTGAGCTCATTAGAAGTCCTAGGCTTAATTGCGACGACTGTTCTATCGTGCGACACGTTGTCGGCGAGTTACAAAATAGGGTACAAGGGCCAGAATTGCCAAGGACGAAAGTGGCTCCGGTACAGCCACAAAGCCAATGTCGACGAAAGAGGCAACGGTCATTTCACTTACAAAACTGGTTGAACCAATCCAACCGGTCATCAATTCAAGCCGCATGTCCCTACCCAAGGGATCAAGAATTCCCGTCGAACCTCCACCACCATCCACTTCGTCCCAATGTCCATTGGCGGTACCTGGGCCACCGCCCAGTTCTACATTTGGCGTCCCCGTTTGACCAAACTCAGAGTGCCATTTGGCTGTTGCTGCTGCGCCTGTAAACTCGCCAGAGCCATTGACGTATACACCGTTGTTGGTCCACAAGGTTCCAAAGCCCATTACGTGCGCCATTTCGTGGGCGATAACCGCGCTCAGGCGACCACTATTGAACAGATTTAAAATGTCAGCACTATCAAAATTCATAGTGCCATCAGTTGCTAGAACAAATCCGGCTTGGTCGGTAATTCTTTGATCTGGTCCCGCGGAACCAAGTACGCCGCCCACCCCGTCAATTGGTGCAACCGATGCATCGATAAACAGTGTTCCGACCGTTTGGCCAATGTTGTACGAACTACCGAATGTACGACTAGTCACGACGCCATTCTGGTAGCCCGCGATTAATCCAGTCCACATAGTTGCGGCATCATCAAAGGCACTCTGGTAAGTCGGATCGCCTGAGTAATTAACTTGAATTACAAACGTATTTCCCAGGCACGGTCCCGCCAAAGTACTCATGCACAGTAACAGGGCGCAAAATGAAGTTCGCATTCGAATTCTCCTTAGAAAGTACCCTTGTTCGACCTGAGTCCCTCAGCCAATGCGATGCGCACTGAGCGATACGCACTGGACTCATGTGGCGAATTTGCAAAGCGATAAGAACTAGATATTCTGAATGGGTTTTAACCTCGGACTGCTGGCACACGTCCTAGCGGAATCTCTTCGATTCCACTCGGGCAGCTCCTAAATTAGACGAGATTCGACGCTTTGCAACGTATCTGCATGTAGATTCGCTGCAATTTATCGCTGTTTCAAATTCAGGTTATCAGCGGATCAAAACGTAACGCGATTCTGTAGCAAAGTGGCATCGATGTCGACTCAAAAATGAATGAATGACTGAGGACAATCCTCCTCAGTAAGAACACTCTGGCGACCGCCGGACTGTCAGTGGTCAAGAAAAAGACTGGCGACGTTTACATAAACCACAATTCCAAGAATGTCGTTTATGCCAGCCACAAATGGGTTGCTTGTGAGAGCAGGATCCCAGCCGATTTTCTGAAATAGGAGGGGTAAAGAGGCACCGGTAAGGGTGCCACATATCACCACCACCACGATCGTGATGGGTACAATTGCTGCTGAAATCAAATTGGGGGCTAAATAGAGTGCTGGACCAAATCCCAGAAGCCCTAGAAAACTACCCAATAACAAACCGGTGGCTACTTCACGAATGATGATTTGCATCCAGTCAGATGTCTTTACATCACCCGTAGCCATGGCTGTGATTATCAGGGTAGATGATTGACTGCCGGAATTCCCTCCAGAGCCAATCACAAGGGGGATGAAGAGCACCAGCCAATTGTATTCATCCAACCAAACTTGGTAATGCTTGAGAGCCAAAGCAGTAAACAGACCCGCAAAAAAAAGGATTCCCAACCACATACCGCGTTTCCACCCCAGCGTCAGGATGGGCGTGCGTACGTAGCTGTCTTCGAGTGGATCAACGGCTGCGATGCGTTGTACATCTTCGGCCGCTTCTTCCATCACCACATCAATTACGTCGTCGTGCGTAATGATACCTAACATGTGGCGTTCGGAATCGACAACCGGAATAGCCAGCAAGTCGTACTTGGCGACAATTCTCGCAACATGTTGTTGGTCTTCGTGGGCGTCAACTGTCAGTACGTCGGTGTCCATTAGGTCACCAATCGTGCGGTCAAGCTTGCCGAAGGAGGATACCAGTTTCCGTGTCGTGACAATGCCCCGCAAATGATTGGTGTCGTCAACAACATAAATATAGTAAATGGTTTCCAAACGCTCCGCTTGGCGACTGAGTTTCTCTAACGCTTGACGTACCGTAAGGCGTTCATCGAGGCAAGCTGCCTCTGTTGTCATGATGGACCCGGCAGTACCCTCTGGAAAAGTCTGCAAGCGTCGAATGTCGCGTCGGTCGGGGGCCGGTACGAGCGCAAGAACATGTTCCACACGTTCTTCAGGCAATTCGCTTAACAGGTCAACCGCATCGTCCGCAGGGATATGTGTGATCAGTTCGGCTACCTGTCGATCATCTTCTCGCTCGAGATTTTGAAGCTGTCGATCGTAGTCGAAATAACTAAAAATCTCGGCACGCAAATTCGGTTCTGCGTGCTGCAGCACTTGCCAGGCTTCTCCGGCGGCCAGACCTTCCATAAATTCGGCAGTCTTGGCCGGATGCAATGCCGTACAGAATTCGCGCAGTTCGGCAGTGTTGTTATCCGCCAACATTTCTCGTAATTCGGGCAAGAAGAGCGTATTGATCATATATGCCGGCTTTGCGGGCAGAGTCTGCTACTCTCTCAGGGAGATTAGTTTGTAGAGTAGTTTACTTCGTCAGTGACTATCATTATCGGCCAAATTAAGACCGAAGTTATTACAGTTGAAGTTCTTTCTTGACCTCAGCAAATTTTTCGATAGCAAACTGTAGGTCATCGATCGAGTGGGCTGCCGAGATTTGCGTTCGTATTCGAGCCTTGCCAGAAGGAACAACTGGGTAGGAAAACCCAACCACATAGACACCCTTGTGCAATAGTGCCTCAGCGACCGCGTTTGCCAGTTTTGCATCGCCTAAGATTATCGGCACAATGGGGTGAGTGCCACTGACTACTGTCATGCCGAGTTTGGATATCTCGTGGCGGAAAAACTGAGTATTGGCTTGCAGGCGATCACGAAGGTCTGTCGATTGTTCGAGCATTTCAATGGTTGCGAGCGTGGCGGCAGCAATCGGGGGCGCCAGGGTGTTGGAAAATAGGTACGGTCGGGAACGCTGACGCAGAAGCTCAACAATTTCCCGTCGAGCCGACGTATAGCCGCCACTTGCGCCCCCTAAAGCCTTGCCTAAAGTACCCGTCATAATGTCTATTCGTCCCATGACACTATGGTACTCATGTGTGCCCCGGCCCCTTGGGCCCAAAAATCCAACCGCATGAGAATCATCTACCATCACCAAAGCGTTGTGTTTTTCTGCCAAATCGCAGATGCCTGGTAAGTCTGCAATGATACCATCCATGGAGAAAACTCCATCGGTGGCAATCAACTTGAAACGGCAATCGCTGGCCTCCCGTAGCTTGGACTCGAGATCGGTCAAATTGTTGTTCTGGTAGCGAAATCGCATAGCTTTGCAGAGCCGTATACCGTCAATAATACTTGCATGATTGAGTTCATCCGAAATGATCGCGTCTTCATCGGATAATAGCGTTTCAAACAATCCTCCGTTCGCATCGAAGCAGGATGAATATAGGATGGTGTCCTCAAATCCTAGAAAATCACTCAGCTTGGCTTCCAGCGATTTATGTAGCTGCTGTGTTCCGCAAATGAAGCGAACACTAGCCATGCCGTAGCCCCATTTGCTCAGTGCATTTGCCGCCGCTTGCTTGACAATTGGATGTTCGGCGAGTCCAAGATAGTTGTTGGCACACATATTAAGGACGTGTCGTCCATCGCTAACTTCAATCCGAGCATCTTGAGGCGACAAGATGATTCGCTCATGTTTGGTAAGGCCGAGCGCGTCAATTTCGGACAATTGGGAACGAAGATGCTGTTGGAATGATCCGTACATAACGAGCTAGCTTGTTGAAGGAAGTTATTTTCGTGCGAACGCTCACTTTGGAGAATCTTGCCAATACAAGATGGCTTTACCTGTTTGACCTGTCTTCATAGCTTGGAATCCAGCCTCGAAATCTTGGTAGTGATAGCGATGCGTTATGACCGGGGAAATATTCAGGCCACCTTGGATGAGGACCGTCATCTTGTACCAGGTCTCGTACATCTCTCGTCCGTAAATTCCTTTGATCGTCAACATATTGAAGACAACCTGATTCCAATCGATGGCAATGGGTTCGGCAGGAATTCCCAGCATGGCAATCTTGCCTCCGTGAGCCATATTCAAAAGCATTCCGCGAAATGCGTCTGGATTTCCGGACATCTCAAGTCCAACGTCAAATCCTTCGGTCATGCCCAGCTCTTTTTGGACGCTTTGTAGGTTTTCATTGGCCACATTCACGACGCGTGTGGCACCCATCCGTTTGGCTAATTCCAGTCGCCAGGGGTTCACGTCGGTAACTACGACAAATCTCGCACCCGCGTATTGTGCTACCGCAGCTGCCATGCATCCGATGGGCCCCGCGCCAGTTATCAATACGTCTTCGCCCAGAACAGGAAACGATAGAGCGGTATGTACTGCATTTCCAAAAGGGTCGAATATCGAAGCAATGTCTAGGTCGATATCCTGATGATGATGCCAAACATTGGTCATCGGTAAGCTAATCAACTCAGCAAAAGCCCCCGGACGATTTACGCCTACACCCTTCGTAGCTGCGCATAAGTGACGACGACCAGCGAAGCAATTACGACAACGCCCGCAAACTACGTGCCCTTCGCCGCTGACAATATCGCCTGGGTGGAAGTCCTTGACATTTGAGCCTACCTCAACAATGCGACCAACAAACTCATGGCCGATCGTCAATGGCACTGGAATCGTCGCCTGAGCCCAGGCGTCCCAGTTGTAGATGTGTAAATCCGTGCCACAAATACCTGTTCGGTTAACTTGAATCAAAACATCATTGATACCAATCGTTGGCTCGGGTACGTCCTCCAACCATAATCCAGCCTCAGCGCGTCTCTTTACCAGAGCCTTCATGATCTTATTCTTTGGGTGGCAGAAGATAATTGTTTATTAAATGTATGCCCACACACTTCGGTGGTGGCAGGCTGTAGAATAACTGGCATGACTTCAATGAGCCTAATAGCTGCACCGCCTCCATTGGATGGTTGATGGAATTCTTGGGAGACCCTGAAATAGGTGTATACTTAGCCTCAATTCGCCAAACCGCAGAATCTCAATTCATATTTAACTTCCCACCAAGTTTTCGTGGAAGGGGCAGCTATGAGTCCAAATAAATCTTCATTCGTAGTTAAGCAACGCCGCCGTGAATTCGTAAAAGCATCCGCCGTGGCTGCGGCCACGTTAGCTATGCCCGCCGTGGCTACCGCGAGCAAGACTGCGTCAGAACTGGTCATTGGAGATGGCGAGCATACGTATCGCGTTCATCACCACTGGCCTCAACTACCCGACAAATACCACTGGCAAACAACTCATAATGTGGCCTTTGATTCTGCAGGTAACCTTTATGTAATTCACGAAGGGCAAGAGAACCTGAAAGATCATCCTTCGATCTTTGTATTCGATGCCACCGGCAAGTTCGTGCGCGCTTTTGGCCAGCAATTTCAGGGCGGTGGGCATGGCATCGAAGTGCGACTGGAGGGAAATCAAGAATTCCTGTATGTGGCTGCCTACCAACAAGTAAAAAGCTTCGCAAAGTTGACTCTTACTGGCGAAGTTGTTTGGCAGCAATTTGCGCCAATGGCATCTGGGAAATATGCGGACGGCGAAGCAGATCATCCGGCCAAGGTCTGGGGGCGAGACCGTTTCATGCCAACTAACTTTGCCTTTCTGCCGGATGGAGGCTTCTTCTTGGCAGATGGGTACGGAGCCTACGTCATCCATCGCTATGATGCTCAAGGTCAATGGATCGGCTGTTTCGGAGGCCCAGGCGAAGGGCAAGGGACCTTTGCGACCCCTCACGGACTATGGATCGATTCCCGCGGTTCCGAACCGCTGTTGATTGTCACCGATCGGGCTAATAACACTTTGCAGCGTTTTGACCTGAGCGGAAAATATCTCGACACCATCGGTGGATTTGGCCTGCCTGCGAATATCGATATTCAGGGCGAGCTTGTTTTAGTTCCCGAATTGGTGGCCCGTGTGACACTGTTAGGTAGGGACAACCAAGTTGTGGCACATCTTGGAGAGGATGTAGCTCGCATCTCTGCGGACAAAGAAAAAAGCATTCGACGCTCGCCTGAGCAATGGCAGGACGGCAAGTTCGTCCACCCGCACGATGCCTGCTTTGATGCACACGGAAATATCTTTGTCGCAGAATGGGTTGGCACTGGAAGAGTCACGAAGTTAGAAAAAGTATAACCCGTCACCGACCCTGTGTCTGACCAAATTCTCCGGTAGTCTTTCGGGCAGCTTTTTGGCTGAAGTTTCCCATTATCTAACCGTACGGCTAGGATAGTCGTGGTTCGCTCCGCGGACCAACGAGCTTTGTGTTTTGAGTAAATCAGTTCTTCAGCTCTGTTATCTGTGTAGCCATGCGCTAACCGCATTTCACCAACTAACCCTCCCAAAGAATTGGGTCGAAAAAGGAGGCGTCGCTTAGACGCATCCTTTTCCGGGGAGGGTGAGCATGTTCCCTAGTTGCGAGCTGTTAAATTGGAAGATACAGCCTGAGTTCGAGCTCTGATTGTGCTCGTACTCAGGGTACAGCCCGGTGCTCGTACTCGCAGGCGACAATGAGTAACAAACAGGGACCGTAGACTTTGGACCTAGGCAGAGAAAGAACTGCCACAACCGCAAGTCTTCACAGCGTTGGGATTGTCAAACGTAAAGCCCTGCTTTTCTAAACTGTGGTACCAGTCAACGGTAGTTCCATCCAGGTAGAGGGCGCTCTTCTTGTCAACAATGACGGTGACGCCATGCTGCTCGTAACGACTATCTTTGGCCTCATCAAACTGGTCGTCGAATGCAATCGTGTAGTTAAAACCACTGCATCCGCCACCTGCTACGCCAATACGAAGAAACATTTCGTTCCCAAGTTGGCTGTCATCGCGGTATTTTTTGACCTGATTTGCGGCACCCTCAGTAAGGATTACGGCCATCTTCAAACCCCTATATGAAAGAAAATAGATTTCTGGTGATGAAAAAATGCTCATGAAATCCAGTACACTGCATTCCATGAGCATTAACACTGTCAAACTATATTATACGTCGGTAGGCAAGCTTGGACGTTATTCTGCAGCCGTATTGGCTGCGACACGCGCGGCTGGACGAGTCGCCTTGATGCGCTCAAGAGCGGATTTCTGCTTTTCAACATGGGAGCCATTGGTGCCGTACTTCTTGATCAAAATACCAGCCTTTTGGGTTGGTTGAGCACCGACTCCAATCCAATAATCAATTCGCTCCGATTTGAGAATCGCACGCGCGTCGGTTTCACTCACCATGGGATCGTAGTAGCCCAATTCTTCAATAACCTTTCCATCTCTCGGATTGCGAGAATCGACGGCACAGAGACGGAAAAATGGACGAGCTTTACGCCCCATTTTCTTCAAGCGAATACGGACTGCCACACACTTTCTCCCAAAAAAATATCTTACGGTGCAGAAAAATGCATTGCACCATGCCAACAATCGGTGTTCAAAAGAGCCCAAATTACAGGGACTCCAAAGCCCATGTAACTGGGCAAAAAGCGAAGACCAATCTTTTTACAAGAAACGACGAATTTTGGCGAGACGTTCTGACCAAATGCGAGCCAAAAACTTTCAGCCACTATGTCCAAACTGAGCTCGCCAAAGCAGATCAAGATGCAGTGTTCGTGCTGGGGGATCTTCTACCCCTTCCGCTTTTGTTTTCGTCGCTGCTTTTCTCTTTCTTTCTGAAGTCTTTCTCGTTCCTTTGGAGTGAGTCTCTTGCCCGTTCCCTTTTTGGTTTTCATGCCCCCCATAGTGGGGTCGTTCATGAGATTGGATTGCATTTGCTGCATCATTTGCATGCGATCCTTGATACCCCCGCTGGCTGCCATTTGCATCATGGGAGCCATGATGGAGAATTGCTTAATGAGTTGAGTGACCATTGCCGGGGCTACTCCGGCTCCCTTCGAAATCCGATTGCGTCGCAGGGTGTCGATCATCTTCGGATTTTTCCGCTCAGCGGGAGTCATAGAATCGATGATGCCCAACATCTTCCGCGTCTCGGAGTCGGTGTCGACACCATCCATCATCTTGTTAAGCCCTCCCATGCCCGGCAGCAGACCCATCATTTTCTGCATAAGCCCCGGTCGAGCTATTTTTTCCAGGACACTTCGAAAATCTTCCAGGGTAAATTGTCCGCTCGCCATTCGAGCTTCTAATTTTTCACGCTCCTGGTCGTCGATAATGCGGTGAGCCTGTTGGGCTACCGCCACGATATCCCCCATTTCCAAAATGCGACTGGCCATGCCCTCTGGACGAAAGGGTTCGAGAGCATCCAAGTGTTCGCCTGTGCCGATAAACTTGATGGGCACTTGCGTTACGTGCTTGACGCTTAGCAATGCGCCTCCTCGCGCGTCGCCATCGAGTTTGGTCAGAATGGCCCCATCCAGTTCGAGCGCTTCATTAAATGCCGATGCACTATTAACCGCGTCCTGTCCCGTCATTCCGTCCACCACGAGATAGACCTGATCCGGATGAACCTGGCTATCGATTTTGGCCAGTTGTGCCATCAATTCCTCGTCGATGGCCAACCGCCCGGCAGTGTCCAGAATGACGATGTTGGCCCCATTCTTCTTTGCTTCGGCCACGCCATCTCGACAGACCTTGACAGGGTCCTGCTGCCCAGTTTCGCTGTAAACAGGAATCTCCAACTGGCGACCGATCGTATGCAGCTGCTCAATAGCAGCAGGACGCTGGAGGTCTGCCGCAACAAGAAAGGGCCGAGCCTTTTGTTCCTTGAGCAACTGAGCCAGCTTGCCACATGTGGTTGTTTTGCCTGAGCCCTGAAGACCGCAGAGCATCAAGATGGTAACGTCGTCCTTCTTGACCGGAATGCTGATGTCCACTGGTCCAAGAATCTGAACAAGTTCTTCGTATACGATGCGGACTAGTTCCTCGTGGGGCTTGAGCGCCAACAGTACTCGTTGGCCGAGAGCACGAGATGATACGTGGTCCATGAAGTCTTGAACCACCGAGTAGCTAACGTCCGCCTCCAACATGGCTTGCTCAACCATTTGGAGTCCATCACGCATATTGGATTCAGTTAGTTTGCCCTTGCCGCGAATGGACTTGAAAGCGGATTGCAGGCCTTCGGATAAGGATTCAAACATGGTTCGCCGGTTTCTTGAAATATGCGAAAGAGAAAAAGGGCGGTAGACTCGGAATTGTACTGCCAACTCTCCAAACGCGATAGTTTGGGGGAGGTTTAGGCGCCCAGCCTTTTCAAAGTCCAATTGGCACGCTTGGAGAAATCTCCACGGATCGTTGAGCGGCGAGAGTCAGTTTTGGGCCTGCGGGCTACGGGGGCATGAAATTGTTTTGAAGCAACAATCCACGTTTTATGAAGTAACAGCCTAGTTCGCAGCAGGGCCGTTTTGACAGCTCCGGTGCCGGTGGATAACTTAGAGGTACGCAACCCGCGTACGACCCGCCTTTCTCGACGCATCTTAGGCTCAATTTCCCTCGTTGCCAAATCCCCTCCACGTTCCCTCCCGAGTTCCCAACCATGTGCATCCTGTTTCGAGCTTGCCTTTCAATGTGTCTTTTTTGCGGCCTTTTTTTAGCCAGCGCTGGCGCCCAATCGCTTGACCCTTGGGCAACGATTCAGAAGGCGGCCATTGAATCGGGCAAGGCCGAGTTTGGGCACTGGGGAAATAATCCCGAAAAGTACTCGAGTTGGACGACTCACTCGAACCGTTTGATCCCTGTGTATGCCTTTGGATTGAGACTAGAGAAGTATCGGGGCGCGCACAGTCTATACCGAGACGCAACGAAGTTGCAGCAATTGTACGGACGATTGCCTCCTGCGACTCAAAATCCTACTGCTGAGTATTTTGACCAAACAGATGTCTATCGACTGCAACGAGATGCGGCACAAGCTGGCAAGAAACGCATCATCTTGATGGTTTTTGACGGTATGGACTGGCATACAACGCGTGCGGCAGCTATTGCCAGCAGTGGTGCGGTGAACTATGACCATGGACGTGGTGCGGGCCTACAGTTTCAGGATTACCAAGGCATCGCCACAGACTTTGGTTACTTCGTGACCAGTCCTCATAATGACGGTACCAATATTGACGTCAACAAACAGATTGTGACCAATCCGGGAGGCAAGACACCTGGCGGCTACGATGCAACACGGGCTGGTGATACTCCTTGGGCCGCCTTCCCCGATCCACTTTATCCGATCGCAGCTGGCGACGGTGATAAACATGCCTACACCGATTCAGCTTCGAGTGCCACTTCACTTTGTGCAGGCATAAAGACGTACAACGATGCCATTAACGTAGATTTTAGCGGCAGAGAGGTTTTGCCTTTGGCGCGGTCACTTCAGGCAGAGGGGTTCGCGATTGGCGTAGTAACTAGCGTTCCGGTCAGCCATGCAACACCGGCCTGCGCATACAGCAACAATGTGAGCCGTGATGACTATCAGGACTTGACTCGTGACCTGCTCGGATTGCCCTCGGTATTTCATCCCGGTGGATTGCCAGGTGTGGATGTTCTAATTGGCGGAGGTTGGGGGGAGGAGCGTGAAAAGGATGGAGCTCAGGGTGAGAATTTTGTGCCTGGAAATCGGTATCTGCCTGCTGCCGAAATGGCTTCCATTTCCGTCGAGAAAGGCGGGCGTTATGTCGTTTCTGATCGAGTAAGCGGCCAGAACGGTTCCATACGCTTAGCTGCCGGGGTGAAAACGGCTGTTGAAGGTCGGCATCGATTGTTCGGATATTTTGGTGTTGCTGGTGGACACTTACCTTACCAAACTGCCGACGGTGGTTACGACCCAGTTGAAAGCATCGGGAATGCAACAACCTCAAAGCCTGAGGTCTATTCACCCGCCGACATCGACGAAAACCCGATCTTGGCCGACATGGCTGTCGCTGCGGCGGATGTACTTCAGGCTCGTAGTGATCGCTGGTGGCTGATGGTGGAAGCCGGGGACGTCGATTGGGCAAATCACTCAAACAATATCGATAATTCGATCGGCGCCGTGCTCAGCGGAGATCTGGCTTTTGATCATTTGGTGCGATGGATTGAGTCACATGGCGGTTGGGATGATACTGTTTTATTGCTTACCGCCGATCACGGACACTACTTGGTACTAGACAAGCCCCAGGCCCTTGTGGGACGCTAAAGTAATAGCATGCCGACCCAGAGTTTCATGGATTGAAGGACCGCAACTGGGCGGCAGCTATCCGATAGGCATCCTACAATCCCTCAGTCCACATTCTGTGATCCGTTAGAAAGCTGCACGAGCGTGCACAGTGACCGTCAAAGGAAACAATCCGTCTCGTTCAATTACGCTGTTGTCTGGTGGTACAGGCCATACGGCCAAGGAAGTGTTGGCAGCCGCCTTAGCTCAGTTTGATAACCCGCAAGTGCGAATCGAGCTTCATGCTCATATTAAGTCGACAGAGGATGCACTGGAATTTGTTCGGCAGGCGGCCCGCCAGCATGCGATCGTATGCTATACGCTAGTCGCACCCAAGATTCGCCTGGCGGTGAGCGAATCGTTGCTAAATTTGGGTGTACCAGCAGTGGACTTGCTTGGACCAACAATCAGTCTGCTTGCGGACTTTCTTGGAATTAAGCCGCGTGGACACGCGGGCTTGCTGGGGGAACTTTACAAAGAAAAATTCGACCGCATCGACGCAGTTGATTTCACACTGGCACATGACGACGGGCAGCGAGTTCACGATTTGGCAGAGGCCGATGTGGTTTTGGTAGGAGTGTCTCGCGTGTCCAAAAGTGTTACCTGTTTTTGGCTTGCATCACGCGGCATTCGCGCCGCCAATGTACCCATAACCGTGATTCACCCAATTCCCGAGGAACTCGAGCGACTTGATCCAGAGCGGGTAATCGGACTGACGATGAATGTTGGCCGGCTGTGCGCGCTTCGCCAAGCACGCGTAGATCGGTTAACGAAACGGACCGTTGGTGGTTATGCCGAACATCGGGATGTAGCCGCTGAATTGCGTCGGACAACCTCCATCATGAACCTTCATGGTTGGCGCTGCGTCGACATTTCATACAAGTCCATCGAGGAAGTTGCCAGTGAAATTATTCAAATGCTACCGCCCAAAATCGCGAGTTCATGACGGGTGCCTTTGGGAGTATTTGAGCCGACGCGTTAATAGAGGCTTGAATGACTACCGATTTGTCGCCCCCAACCGTGTCCAGCATCCCTCCATAGCGCCAATTCAAGTGACGGAGGCGCACTCGTGACACACGATCCGCAGTCCATATATCTAATTCCAGGCATGACTCCGGATTTTCCTGTTTTCACTAGACTTACTCCCTTATTGCCGGTATCGAGTCAACTCAATTTCATAGCACCGAAACAGCATGAAACTTTAGAGTCATATGCAGATCGCATGTCGGAAGGACTGTCACCAAGCGCGTACGTCGTCGGAGTATCCTTTGGCGGACTTGCTGCACTCGAAATTTGTCGCAAACTGCGGGCCAACGGGTGCGTCTTAATTTCGAGCATTCGGCGACCATCTCAGCTGCCGCCCTGGTTTCGCATGTTTCGCGGAATCGATCCGCCTACAGCTTCGGCCCTGCTCAACACCGTGGGATATTTTGCGGACCGTTTTCCGGATCGATTATCAACAAAGTCAACCATTCGCCTGCGCAAGCTATCCGGCAGTTCAGGTGCATGGCACCGTTGGGCTACGACAGCGGTACTAAACTGGAAATCGAAACGTTTTGATTTCCCAATTCTTCAGATACACGGGGATGCTGACACGACTTTTCCCATTCGCTATGTTAAGCCAGACGTGCGAATTAAGAACGGAAAACACGCTTTACCAATTTCGCATCCCAAAGAAACGGCCGATGCCATATTGGCATTCATTACCGCTATATCGTGTGAAAGGGGGCGCAAGGTTGCATCGCTAGAATCATGGTAGAATGAACCTAACCGATGACGACCGGTTCGCCGTTCCATGACTCAGTAAAACTGCTGCAATGAATCCGTACATTCCGCCAGTCATTGATCGAATCTCAGATTCACGAGGCCAATCGTTGCTCGTATGCGCTACAGTAGTTCTTGTTTGGTGCAGTGCGATCGCAACAATGACATCGTACTGGGGCGCACGTGGATTTGGATTCTCTTTATTTGCAGTGGCTTGTTCATGGTTTGTTATTTCACGAACGACTGGCAAATCACTATGGCCGCTGAATCACGTTAAGCCAACGCTAGTTGAATGCTTGGTTGTGTTAGCAATCTGCGGAGTACTTCACGGCTTGGCTCTTCCCGCTGTGACGACAAACTGTGTTGGACGGCGTCAGTTGACTACGCAATCAGCTGCGAATGTTTGTCAATTTGAATCCCTGAGAGGCATTACATCGGCGATGAGTTCTGACTAGTGTCCACTAAAACAGGTGATTCCTTGAACACAATTCGCGCTCTCCAACGCCTCGACGTATCGCGAGCAGCTGTTATTCCCACCGACTTTGTGCCACAGTGCCTTTGTGAGAGAGTCAGTGGCATTTCTACTCAAGTACTGGGAATAATTCTTCATACTATGCACAAACTTTCGTGCTCGTGCTCAGTCGCTTCGCGACGGTGCTCGTCATCGTAATCGGAACCAATCAACATGGGCTTACATTCATTCATTCGCTCACGAAGGCCTCGACGTGAACTGTCACGGTCAACGGAGCATAGAGAATCGCGTTCGACATCCGGACATTGCTTGTAGGGCAGCATTTGACGGCGCATAAATTTGATGGTGTAGCAGAATCCCTACCGCGTAAGGTGCTGACATCGAATACGATCACGAGCACCGCTTTGCCGAGCTCATCGTCATACGGAAGTTTTTACAACGGGTGAAACATTTTTTCCGTTTGAGATTTGGATTGTCCGTCGTAAGTCTTTGGCAATTATGCAGTTTGGTTTTGACGTTCAGATTGGCACAAACAATGCGATAGGTCCCAGAGCCACCAAGCGGGTCTATCTCCATGAAGGAGACTTGTATCTCCTCATGGAAGGTGTGCTAATGCTGTCGTTGCGTGAATTGGAGCCAGCGGTGTGGAGCGAATTGCAGTTTTGGGCATGTGAGTTGGGTGATAAGCGACGTACGGACCGCTTGGTCAAGTACGCTCGTCAGATGGCTGAGAAGCGCGATGCGTCGACTCCATGTCAGACCGAAAGTTGGGCGGACTGCAAAGCTGCAAATAACATGTTTAAACAGTCTGAGGTAACGTTTAAGTCGGTAATGGAAGTACACTATCAGAGGACCAGGGAACTGGACAGGGGCACCTACCTTGTCCTCAGTGATTTGACCGAATTGACCTACGGATACAAGAGTCAGCGTAAAGGCTTAGGTCGCTTGACGGCTAAGCATCATCGTGGTTTTTTTCTGCATTCGGCGTTGGTAGTTCGGGCAGGTGATTCTGAGGTGATTGGATTGGGTGCACAGGAGCTATTTACGCGTTCACTGCAAAAACAAAAACGTGTTCATCGGGTCAACGGTTGGAAACGCTCAAATGAGGCGGAAGTTTGGGGGCGTGTCATAGACGCAGTCGGTTCTCCTGAGGATGGAGTTCACATGATCCAAGTGGGTGACCGAGGGGCAGACAACTTCGACGTGTTTGCACATGCCGTTTATCAACACACCGGATGGGTAATTCGTGCTGCGCAGTTGACTCGCAAACTAAGGCAGACTGATGGGACGATCGCCAAATTAGGGGAACTGCTAGACGTATCCCCGTTGTTTGGTTCCTATCAAGTCCACATCGCCGCCGATCGGAAGCAGAAGGCGAGATGGGCGACGGAAGACGTTCGTGTGACCAAGGCTACCTTACTGCGTCCGCGGGAGTGTTCTACCGCCTTTGTAATGGATCATGAAATTCGCGAAATCGAAACGAACGTGGTAGAAGTCCGTGAAGCTGAACCGCCACGCGGTTGCACTGCCGTGCGGTGGGTACTGTACACCAGCGAACCGGCGACCACCTTCAAATCCACCGTCTTCTCGAATCATTCGATTGCATGTTGCATGGTTCTACCAGCCACGAGCGACACTTATGTTTGTCGGAGGAGACTTGCGACTTCGATATCCGCTGAGTTGGGTTATGGAGTCGCTCTTTGCCAGCGGCTCGAATTGCTCAAGTTGACTAGTAGTTGATGATCGTGGCGTGGATCACTAGGTTACATACACCGCAGTGGTTGAGCGACGGCGGCGGAAAAAAGCGAACAAGGAACCAGCAATTGGCAGCATTAATGCTGAAGAAGGCTCGGGGACGGCTGTTAGTCTGACCGAGTCCGCGTAATTCCCACGGAATTCGTTCGGGGGAGCGTTGTTCGGGCTATCGACCGCGAACACGTAGACTTCTACGTAGTCTGTGCCCGCTGGGGTCAGTAGCTGAGTGGAGATTGGTTCCCATGTCGACAGGTCCGCATCGGTTGTGAATTCGAGGACGCTTTGTGCCAACGCCGAACCAACGTTGGCCGGATGATCCTGAACCAGACCGCTGTAGGCCAGGATGCCGATCCCCATCCGACTGTCCGCGTCACTCACATTGACGCGGTTCATCATCGCAGAGGCTTCGAGTAGTTGGCCAGCACCGACCTCAACTAGTTGAGAAACTTCGCTGAAAACTCCATTGGTTGACCCGTTTAAGCCAGTCCCAAGGAACTTGAGCATCTGAGTTCCATCAAGTGGCATGATCCCGTTCTCGGCCTGGACGACGCTCGCCAAGTCGGCGCCCCAAGTACCTGTTCGGTCGTTGTACATGCCGAACTGATAATCGGACGAGTTAGTAGACTCGAAGCTCCCGTTGATAATGAGATCAGCGCGCGAGGGTGTTGCCGTTGCAAAAAGAATCGCTATGGCCAGAAACTTTCCTGGCTGTAGTCGGCTCCGGGAAGAATAAATGCCACTTCTAAAAATCACTGTGGCCATGGTTGGTGCGTTGGAATTTTGGGCCTTCACGGCGGTCCCTTTCGTTGTTTGGTGTGAAAAAAGACAAGGTCTCATGGGCTCCAACCGGTTCGGACTGCGCCAAGTGCTTTTTCGATTGGACGTTGAATGGGACTACTCCACAGCCAAAGGCACCTGTCACAAAAAATAGGAAAATGCCCGAAATTCAACGAATCGGACCGATCGGCACACTAGCAGACCTTTTTGCCCCCGCTTGAAGCAGGGAAATCAAGCCAGTCGCCAAAAGATCGGCTCGCAGTCTTAGGCCTTAGAACGCGCAGATTAGCCGTATTTCAGATGTTTTGGCGGTAGACCACCTGCCCTCGACCAGCCAATCTCGGCGCTTTGAGAGCCCAATCGGGCTCCAGTTTTCGGTGGTCGATTCCAGCATCAGGATCGAGTAAACTAAGGGTTTTGGCCATTTCGCTCTTGACTCCGATTCATGACCGTCGATCCCAGCACTTCCGTAAGCCTGCTGATCCGTCTTCAAGACGGCGAGAATCCGCGCGCACAAGAGGACTGGAACCGATTTGTAGCTCTCTATACCCCGCTCCTGGTAATGTGGATGCGACGGCGAAGGGTACAAGAGGCCGATGTGGCGGATCTCGTTCAATCGATTTTCGTTAAGCTACACCAGGCGCTGCCAAAATTGCAGATCGATCCTAGCCGCCGCTTTCGGGGGTATCTCTTTACCACCTCGGTCAACGCTTACCGAGATTTTCTCAGCAAGCAGAAGAAGCAGCCGCTAAGTATTCAGGAGTTGGAGAACGCAGTTGCAACAGCCCAGTCGGACTCATCACTATTCGAGGAAGAGCATCGAGATTTTCTATTGCGCGCTGCCTTTGACGCCATGAAGGACCTTTTGAGCGAACGCGATTGGGAAATATGCCACCGGAGCTACGTGAAGGAGGAAAGTCTGGTCGATATCGCGCAGGCCTTGGGCCTCACGATGAACCAGGTCTATCTCGCTCGTTCCCGCGGCATCAAGAAGGTCAAGGAACAGCTGCAAGATTTGCTCGACTAATTTACCGAAAAGCTAATGTCGCGTGACAGAATCGAAATTGGTGCCTGTAGTTCTGTGTGAAGACCTTCGCACCTAAGGTGGCGCCATGAACGAATCGACCTGTCCAACTGCATATGAATTTCAGCAAATGCTGGACGGCGAGATTTCCGATCAGCGGCTGGAGGAACTTGGTGCCCACCTGGAGCAATGTGCTACATGCAATCAGTTGCTTCGGAAGATCCCTGACGATAACGTGCGACGAGCTTTTCGTAATTACCATGCGATTGATGGTAGCGACATCTTGATTCAACAGGCAATCTTAAAGGCGCAATCGATATTTAAGGCTCGAAGCGAAGGAACTGAGCAGGACACTGTCCGAAGTGCGCTCGATGAGACTCTTTCGGCCGAGCAACCTACCCAACAATTCACATTCCTCGCGGTCCCGCAACTGCCAGATGAGATCGGCCGTCTTGGCAAGTACCGAATTCTGGGTGTGCTGGGACAAGGTGGTATGGGACTCGTCTTTCGAGCGAACGATCCGACACTAGCTCGCGATGTGGCACTCAAGGTCCTCTGGATGGCCAAGCCCATCTCTACGGCGGTCAGGCAACGGTTTGCACGAGAAGCCAAAGCGTTAGCATCCATTGACCACGACAACGTCGTTCCCGTGCACTCCGTTGAGGAAGATCGCGGCGTTCCCTTCCTGACGATGAAGCTTCTCTCCGGTCAGCCTTTGTCGGACATGTTGGCTGACCTGGGAAAGCTACGCCCACCGGAAACCTTGCGAATCGCTCGGCAGGTCGCAGCGGCACTTTCCGCAGCTCATGCCAAAGGCGTGATTCACCGGGATATAAAGCCCTCCAATATCTGGATCGAAGAGTCGGGCAAGGTACGTCTGATCGATTTTGGGCTCGCACTCACCAACGATCTGGAGCTGACTAACACGGGCGATGTTCTCGGAACACCAAAGTACATGTCTCCGGAACAAGCCAACGGGCAACCCGTTTCCGAGTCAAGTGACTTGTTCAGTTTGGGATGTGTGATGTACCACTGTCTGAGCGGGGCGGCGCCATTCGAAGCCGACAGCGTTGTCGCCGTGCTCCGCAAGATTGCCGACGGCGACTATCAAGAATTGTACAAGGTTGATCCGAAGTTGGATCGACGACTGGTGGATGTTGTGGAGAAGTTGCTTCGCGTAGGTCCGGACCAGCGGTTCGCAACTGCGAGCGAATTGGATATTGTGCTGGCATGTATTGACGCGAGGCTAAGTCAGCCCACACCGCAACCGGAACCCGCGCCGGCTGAAGTGGCTTTGCCCAGTGGTTTCCGCAACGGTGGCAGCAGATGGACCGGGAAATCGTTGGCGCTGGCGGCACTCCTTCCGTTGGGTTTCATTGCGATAGCCGCCGTGATGATCAGCTTCAAGTTTCGTGATGGTAGCACCGTGGTGCTGACGATCGACGGCGGACCGGACACAACGAAGCTCGATGTGGGTGAAGATCGACTATCGATCACGGATCCGAACGACGGGAAGACCATTGAGGTCAGCGTCGACCACGCGCGGCATCAATTGCGATTTGAGAAAGAAGGATTCGCCGCTGTCGGAACCGAATACGACCTCAGCACGCCCGACGGTCGAAAGATCAACATTCGTTTTGAAGCAGAGCAACTTGGTACGTCGCCGGTCAGCCCCGCTGGAAAAGTATCGCAGCGTGAGATCGCCGAATGGGTGCTGCGGGTTGGAGGCCGGCTCTTTCTTGCCGACACCGAGGTCACTGATGCTTCACAGATTACTGAGTCGATGCCGCCTATCAGTGCCGTCTATCTTGTGAGTCTCGAACTGAGCGATCGTGACGTGAGTATCCTGAGTGGAATAAACTCCCCAGTCGCTTTGTTTCTACAAAATATTCCAATTACTGGGGAGTGTTTGCAGGACATTTCCAGACTTAATCTAAGAATTCTTCAATTGTACGCATGCACGAATTTCGATCCTACACAACTGAAATACCTTGAGGGGCATCCAACTCTTACTGATGTCTCGGCCGTGGGAACAAACTTGGGGGATGAATTTGCGAAAGTGGCCGCAACACTTGCAAACCTACAGATTCTGAATCTCGCGGACGGGGCAACTGGCGATTCGCTCCGGCTAATCGGTGGCTGCAAGAACATCGTCGAATTGTCAACTTGGCCTACCCTCGGTATCCGCCCGTTTGACTTCAAAGGCATCGTTCAACTGCCCAATCTGAAACGTTTGTACCTCAACTATGAGCAATTCGGTCGGCAAACAGTGGAGGCGATCAATCAGTGCCCGTTGCTAACTAGCTTGGATATCGCCGATTACGATGGTCAAGGGGAGCTAAACATCGAATTGGTTGGCCAATTACAAAAGATTGAATCGCTGTCGGTCACGGGCACAGATCTATCCTTTGCTGATCTGAAGGTGCTAGGGAAGATACCCAAACTTCGCTCATTGGTGTTGCGATACACACAGCTCTCGCCCGAACAATTGCCGGACCTGGCAACGCTGTCGAATCTTCGCTTTTTGGAGCTGACTCACGTCGGGCCTTCATCCGACGAGTTGTTCTCAGCAGAACAATTGTCCGAACTAGCAAAGCAAATGCCCGAATGCAAAATCCAGTCTTTGCCTGTTCGTTCATCGCAACGTGAGATCGCTGAGCGTGTACTCAAGCTTGGCGGCCGGGTCTTGCTCGCGGATACTGAGATCACGGATCCTTCACAGATCTCCGAACCGATGCCGCCTATCAGTGCCATCTACTTTACGGATGTCCAGGTGAACGATGATGACCTCAACGTCCTAGGTGGAATCAATTCGGAAATGGCTCTGTTCCTTCAGAACGTTCCAATTACAGGAGAGTGCATACAGCAGATTCGCAAAATTGCCCTAAGCTATTTGTATATACACCGATGCAAAGACTTTGAGGTTTCCAATTTGAAATACCTTGAAGGCCATCCCACGCTTTGGAATCTCGATGGCGGCGAAACTAAACTAGGAGACGAATTCGCGAGAGTTGCCGGAACGATTCCCACGCTAAGAACTCTTGGCCTTCCGGACGGCGCGACGGGAGAGTCGCTCCGCGAAATACGACAAAACTCCGATGGTATTACTGACTTGACGACCTCGTCGACTAACGGCATATCACCAGTCGATTTTAAGGAAATTGTGGGGCTTTCCAAGCTGACGCGTCTGCATATCAACCGCGAACAGTTTGGTAGAGAGACGGTGGAAGCAATCAATCAGTGCCCCGCCCTTACGTTCGTGAGCCTTGCTCTTTACGATGGCCGCAGTGACTCGAACATTGAATTGCTTGCGCAGCTACAACGAATTGAGTCTTTAGAGATTTGGCATACTGACTTGAGCCACGCAGATCTAAAGATGCTCGGAAGAATGCCCAATCTCAAAGAACTGTACCTGGGCTATGCGACGTTGCTGCCTGAACAATTGCACGACCTGGCTGGCCTATCGAATCTACGCTCACTGGAATTGTCACACGTAGGGAATTCATCGAGTGACTTGCTTTCTGACGAGCAATTGGCCGAATTAGCCAAGTTGATGCCCAATTGCAAAATCCAGTCCCAAGATTGGTCTTCTGAGACACAGGCAGGTTCGCCTGAATAGCGACGCCCCTGGCATTTTTTTGCGAATTCTTCCATTTTCTTGACAGAACCGGTCTTCCTCTCTGTGGTCCAAATAGGTGCATTTTTCGCGCCTTCGATATTCCACCACAACAGGAGAAACACCCGTGAAGTCGATTCGAATTGTCTCAAGAGTATCCTCAATACTAGCCATTGGCCTGATTTTGGCCCTACCGGCGACGTCGGTTCAAGCGGATATCCTCCTGTCCCAGCTTGATGGCCGGGTTGGCGAAGGTTTCGGCCTGGCTTCCGGCGCGTGGGAACCAGGCTTTGAAGATGTCGATTCTGAGGGTGCCGATGATTTCGTCGTTCCAAGTGGTTTTTCATGGACGATCGAACAGATTTTTTTTGAAGGGCAGTCGCAATACACGGACGGCTCGACGCCGCCAATCGAAGCCGCACACTTACGTATCTACGCAGACAACGGAGGGCTTCCAGGTGCGGTGTTGCAGGAACTGCTCAATCAACCTACCGTTGGAAATGCTCAGCACGATTTTACACTTGACACATCAGTGCAATTAGACGCGGGAACCTATTGGTTCAGCGTTCAAGCGTTCCTACCTGATGCGGGATGGATCTGGAGTCGCAGGGAACCGGCGACAGGACAAAACGGCGTATGGCGAAACCCTTTGGATGGCTACGCATCAGGACACACCGATTGGACTCCGATTCCCGATCTGTCATTCGTCTCAAACAATCCAGTGTCGTCCGACCTTGTATTTGAGATCCGTGGAACTGTTACATCAGTACCTGAACCGTCGAGTGCCTTGCTACTGTCTATTCCCGCCCTCGGTGCTGTTATGATTCGACGTAGGGCGAAATAGTGTGCTCGAACAGGTTTGGAGCTGGGAGAACCGCCTTTGAAGCGATCCAAGAAACTGTTCGACAGCAAAGTGCTTCTGAGGACCGCACATCTCGATGTCTTCGAGTTGTCGGCAGAGCCCGAGTTCTTGTTCGTGTTCTTCGGTGGCTCCGGAATCGACGAAGAAGAATATTTCCAACGCAGCCGCACCGTCGTTCCGGTGTTCGACCATGTGCTCGATGAGGTACAGGTGGTGCCGATGACGTTTCTATACGTCACATCGCCGTTCGACGTTCCTTTGCTGCGTTTTGCCGCCCAGCCAGCGCTGGCGGAAGAATGGAATCGCCATGTGCTGAGCGAATTGCTCGAGCCCTGGGACGGTCTACCCTATTTCCTGGCAAGCTTTTCGGGCGGCGCGGCACTGGCTTTCCACGGTATCCATGAACCCAAGCTCTGTATCGGTGGGGCCGCGATGGGCTTTGATGGTTTAGGAGCGCGATTCCTAAAGCCCGACCACTGGCGCGACCCGCTTCGTTTCTACTGCGGGTTCGCCGATCTGGTCTGCAATCACCCCGCTAACCGGTCGGTCATTGATGAACTCGTGTGCCGTGAGCAAGCCGAGGTGTTTCAATTACGCACCGGCAGCCATCGATTGGCCGACTACACCACCGAGGACTGTCTGGGACGAGAGATCAAACACGCACATCGACTTGCGTGTTCAGGATGAGTTTCTCCCACGCGTTGATTTTTTTCCCAAGCCCCTTCATGCACTTCGAAATATGCCTCTTTGCGATCGAAGTTCATGGTCGCGTTCTACGTAGCACAACTTCACGGTTGCAAACGCTGTTTTCTTTCCTGACGACTAAAGCCTGAAGTCAGAAACGATTTGACAGAACTCGTCCGCGGATGAGTAGTTCTGAACATGTGGAGTTGGCTGCATTTTCAATGCGATCCGACTTCATCTTTGTCAGTTCGGTTCCTCAATGGAACGAATCATCAAACGCATATCTATGCAGCCACCAATCGATCGGAGCAAAAAAGATGTTTCACAACCCTCTATCGTTATTGCGTAACCGCACGAAATCTAAATCTAACAAGTCGCGACGAAAGAACCGAGTACAGAACGGTCGGCGACTTGGGCACGAATCACTCGAAAAGCGAGAGTTGATGGCGACTGATTTAGTTGGTGTCGTCCGGGGTGCGAACCATTATCTCTTCAACACGGACCCCGATAGCAGCCATGAGATGGATGTAAGCTATGGGCTTTCAGGAGATATCCATGTTACCGGAAACTGGACCGGAAACGGTGCAAGTTACCCTGGCGTTGTACGACGTGGATCTCCTGATGGTCTTCTTCATTGGTACTTGGATACGGATGGCGATCCAACACACGAACGTGAATTTGCCTACGGACTACCTGGAGACGTTCCGGTCGTCGGCAACTGGGATCGGTCTGGCGGAGACAACATTGGAGTTGTGCGAAACGGTGGTGAGGGGCTGCTCCACTGGTACCTCGACACGGACGGAGATCCGACTCACGAAATCGAGTACGTGTTCGGACTCGTTGGTGATACTCCAGTTTCGGGCGACTGGAACGGAGATGGTCGCACAGACGTTGGCGTGGTGCGAGCGGGCTCGGACGGCCTACTTCACTGGTACTTGAATACGGACAACGACGTATGGCAGGAGGATGAATATGCGTTTGGATTGCCAGGCGACACGCCCGTTGTTGGTGATTGGAATGGAGATGGTCGCGACGATGTCGGTGTCGTGCGGGCGAATTCGAACGGATCACTACGTTGGCACTTCAATACGGACCGAGACGTTTGGGCGGAGTCGACTTTCGACTACGGACTCCGAGGCGACAAGCCTATCGTTGGGCAATGGCGTCTGCCTGAGATAAAACTGTCGGGTAACGATTTGGTTGGCAACTCAATCAACTTCGGGACTGCGCTGACTGGAGCGAATGTTCCAACGCGAAGTATCACGATCAGTAACGATGGCAATACAACGTTGGCGTTGAGTAGTTTTTCCGTTTCCAACGGATTTCAAATACTGAGTACGCCACCCACAAGCCTTGCGCCGCACGCCAGCACGAGCCTTACCGTCGGTATGCGAACCTCGCTGCCTGCGAACTATTCTGGAAGACTCAACTTTCGATCGAATGACGGCAACGAGCTCTCTCAATCTGTGATGTTGCAAGGCAAGGTGGAAATTCCTTCGCCTGAAATCGAGCTTGTAGGCGTCAGTAACGGTCAAACGATCAGCTATGGCACGGTTCTCAAGGGCAGTACGCCATTCACTCGCATATTCTCGATTCGCAATGTCGGAAATGCACCACTGACTGTTTCCCGACCAGCAGACGTCAGTGGGTTTGCGATCGGCTGGAATGTTCCGAATACGATCCTGCCAGGACGAACGCACGCGTTTACTGTAACCATGAGTACGTCAGCAGCAGGTTCGTTCGCGGGAAGCATTCTGATCCGCAACAACGACACCGATGAAGGATGGACCAACTTCAATGTTAGTGGTACGATCGAAAATCCGAGTCCGGAGATCGATATTGTTGGCCTCGTCGACGACGTCGGAACTACGGATGTCGGAGCGGGGCCTGTCGGTTCAACTATTGCGAGAACATTTACGATTCGCAATACGGGAACGGCGACGTTGGCATTCCAGTCGGCAACAGTGCCATCTGGATTCACCGTGACCGGAATTCCAAACCAACTGGCTCCGAATGCATCGACTCAGTTCACCGTGAACGTGGACACGCGGACAGCGGGTACGCGAAGCGGCTGGTTAAGAGTACGCAGTAACGACGCAGACGAATCGAGTTTCGACATCAATTTGCGTGCCCAGGTACTCGCGCCGCCAACTTCCAACTATGGTGCGGTCCTCAGTTATCAATCTATCACGTCGTCATCCGGCATCATGGTGCTGAAGCATGTTCGCACGTATGGAGCCACTGCAAACAACGAACGCATCTACGCTGACTTCTATGGCCCTTCCGGCAACCGAGTTAGCTCAGACCAAAGAATCGGTGATTTTTCGTATGCTGGATTGCACTATCAGATGACTGCATCTGCAATGTCGAATGGTAATTTTGCCGCCGCATGGGTTGTCAAGAAGTATGGTGGTGAAACAGAAATTCGCTCCGCCGTCATGGATCCGTACGGGCGAACGGTGGGCGCGGTTGATCGTCGAGTCAGCATTTCCTACTCTCAGTCATTCGCATCGCCTTCGATCGCAGTAACCTCCGCAGGATTTGAAGTGTATTGGGTTAATGAAGCCAATGGAACACGTTGGCGTCGCGGCTTCAACCTGCAAGGCCAGGCCATAACCGGCGAGACACTTGTTTAATACGTCTCCGAGACGTTGCGATTCGTATCTCCTTTGTCTACCGACGCCGACAGGGCACACGGAAGTGAGTTCCGTGTGCTCTCCATGCGGCCGACAGTCATGTGACCTCAGTTTGTCACACATGGCATTCCCACGTGAAAGTTGACTAGACAGTCGGCGCGATTATCGCCCCATAAGACCCGGACTGACTATGGCAGGAAACTGGAAAGCAACAAGTGGTTCAGCGAGCGAACCCGAAGAGAACCTTGTTACACTGCGTCCCGTCCGATCACACAACAAGGGACTGCGTCACATCAATGGCTCTTTTATGCGGTATGGAACTGTGCTTGTCGTGACGGTTTCCCTGTTTATGAACCCAGCCCAAGGACAAACTTTGGATGAACAGTACCGGCGAGCGATCATTCTGTACTTTGACAATATCGAGCAGGCGAATAATGGTTCGGCGGAAACAAGCTTCGAACACATCCGACTTTACAGCGACGCATTTGGCGAATTGCAACGACTTGCGAAGCTTGGACACGTTGAAGCTCAATTTTCCCTTGCGTTGATCTACGCGACTAAGCGCAGTCGGACACTGGACTACAGTAAAGCGGAAGCGTGGATGCGATGCGCGGCTGAGAATGGGCATGTCGAGGCGCAGGCGAGACTCGGCCTTGTGTTGATAAACGGCGAGGGAGGTACTGAAAAGAACTTTGGCGAAGGGAGAATGTGGCTGGAGCGCGCCGTCGCTCATCAACAACGCGATGCATTGTGTGGGCTCGGCTATGTTTACCTCAACGGTCTTGGCGTTGCTCGCGACGATGAACTCGCTTTTGATCTCTACCGACAGGCGGCCGAGTTGGGGTCATTGGAGGCTATAGAGACTCTGGATGCGTGGCGTAGACTTACTACAACGACATTCTGGAAGATGATCTTTTGGATCGTTGCGATGCTGATCGCGGTTGCAATGTTGGTTCGCGGGTTTCTTAACACGCGACTTTCGGCAACACTCGGCAAGTCGCAAAGGACAGATGCGCCACAGCAACAGCGCGAACCGAGGTTGGAAGCTACACGTGAGATCAGTGGTCACCCCCCTCAAATGCAGGTCGACTTCGATGCCTTCCCCACTTGCAAGCTTGATGGCCTGCAAGCGTGCCTAGACCATCGGCAGCCATTTGAGGATGATCAACATCTCGCGATAAGTGAGTTGAAAGACTACGGGCGGGTGATGGTTTTTGATGTCCACTCCCAAATACCCAAAGATCAATGGGGCAATGGCGTGAAGCCGCCAGGGCTTCACGCGCGTAGCAAATACAAGTATACGCGCTTATCGCTCTTTGAACGGATGGCTAAGAACGAGCTCTCTCGGTTGATTATCGTCCATGGTCAAACGGGAGGGCAATTCTGGAAAGAATGGACTTATCAGAACTACTACGACTGCGAACCACAATTCATCGACGGGCTCAGGGCGATTACCTTGTTGCGCCGACCGGAACGATCGATTCGCTCAGACTCGCCGTCTCGAGCCAACCACAACGTGCGGTCGGACTGAGTATTCATCCGCCCATGCTTTATGTCAACGTAGCGGTGAGAGTGGAGTACCCTTGGCATGGTGACACTCAGCGGTGGATGGTCAAAGGCTTCGCCCTGCATTTGGACTTGAATAATCGCATCAAGTCGTCAGTCCTTAAGTTGCTGCAGCACCTAGCGTTGCCGTGTCTTTGCCTGTCTGCTGAGAATTTCCAGCGTATGGTAGCTTGCCTCGCGAGCAGGCAGCGGCGATGATCTGGTGACGCCGTTCGCATTTGTGAATACTCTCGCTAACTTTGTGGCGGGCAAGCTGACAAATCGTGCTGCTGGAAAACGGAGCCTTGCGTCGCGACTCGCATTGTGTTTGCCGGTAACTGGCCATTGAAATCACTCAACAATTTGAAAGCTTATGAGGCTGCTTTTGTCGGAGCCGGTCATCGTCGGGTTCACCCCGCCCCCGGTCCGGCGATGACCGGCGCAGACAAAACGTAGCCTAGCGCACTTTTCAGCCGGTAGCTGCGAGCCGGCTGCCAGGCTGCATTTGTAGGAGATTGTCAGAAGTACGGGTTCATCGACTATGGCGGATGAAAAATAATTCCGAAGGCTGTCCCATTGAGCGAAGAGCCGCTTCGAGTTCAGCGAGGTAGAGCTGTTGCAGTGCTGGGTCAGGTAACGATTGGCAAGTTGATAGGACCAAATCGACAAGTTCGCCGAACAGGAGCACGAATGCAAATGAACGGTTGACCATTTTGCTTGGCTGTGTTCGGTGTCAGGTAACAAGATGAAGGCTCTCCGTTTTCTGGAACGGCGTACAAGATAAATTTATTTGAAAGTTTCTGCATAAACTCGTGCTCAGGAGACAGCTATGCATTTTATGAAATACTTTTGCATCGCTTGTTTATTCATCGGAGTATTCTCGCTTCACTGTCAGGGGCAGTTGAGCGTTAACGCAGATTGGCGAGAGCGAAATGGCCTTACTGTTGCAAGTTCGCAAATGGTAGTTGTACCTGCGACCAAGCTGCGGCTATTCACTACCCTCGCATCAATCGCGGATGAACCACAGGCGGCGATCCGACATCTTGCTTCCGATAAAGAGTCCATTTCCAAAGTGATGGCTGAAATGGGAGTTACTAGAGACACATTCAGTTTTACATCACCGAGAATTATCGAATGGGAACGAACTCCGGAAAATAGGCTATACGGTCGTTCTGGCGGAGTTGGGCTTTTGCTTAAAACCGATCTGAACAGCTACACTGCGATGGCTCACGTAGCTATGGATTTTTTTCTTGAGGAGGCCGAAAGCGCCCAGATTGTCCTAAGAGCCTACGAGACTTGCCAGCAGCTTCGCTCACACGACGTTTTCAAGAATTGCGAATTCATAGTTCTGTTTGTTGGGGAAGTCAGTGAGGTTCAGATCACTGACGCAAAGAAGAAAGCCTACGAAGAAGCTTTTTCAGACGCCCAGACCCTGGCAAGCCTTTCCGGCCGATCCCTTGGAAGACTCTCTGCAATAACACCTGAAATAGACGGCCGGTGGAGATTTATGCCGGGCTTTTCCTATGCGAATCAATTGGGTGGCATCACAGAAATCGACCTTCTTGCGCACTTTGCACCCGCGGAAAATGAAGTGTTTGGATCCGATCCGCTAAAGCTGACTCGCATCTATACGGTCGAACTTCGATTTGAAATCGACTAGAAACTCGATGTAGACATCGCAACTCATTCTTTTTTTGAAAGCTGTCGACAATAAAGTATGAGCCCTCAATCCTATAAGTTAGACAAAAAAACGGTGCGGAGGTCCGTTCCAGAATCGTTCGGCGAAGTCCCAGGGGCACAATTTGCTTGCTTTTGAAGCGCAGACTGACCTATACTGCGATCATCAACCTTACCGTTCAATCGAAGTACAGTCGTATGAACGCGCGAACTGGAATAGCCGAACTGGTTCGCATCGCTCAGCAGAGGTCAACTCCGGGCCTCGTTATCCGTATCGTTGTTCCATTTGGTAGCAAGTGTCCTATGATCGTATCAACGCCACGTTCTCGACTCGTGTTAGCAGCAGTGACTGGTGGATTGGTCATCGTAATGATTTCTGGCCTTTTAGCTAATTACCATGATGGACACGACCAAATCGTGTTTGCTGTGACGTTCATTTTATGTAATGTGATCGCTTTTTGGCACACTCGCCATCAGGGATGGCAGTCAGTTTTTACTGTGGGTGCAGTGACTGCCGCCCTTGTCTTGGTTTCGATAGTCGCTGCGTTTCCAAGATTGCCGGATCAAGTTCTCCGAGCACAGTTTGTGAAGGGTATGGATGCTGGTTTGCAGCTTGGAAAGCCGTTTCTGTTTCCGATTGCCTGCTTGCCGTTGCTAACGATGGCGTTTGCGTCAGCCGCCCGCTACGTAATGGGACGACGTGTCATGGGGGCGACCGTTTCCATTCTAACTGCTGTCATGGTCCTCTCGGGGATGGTTGCCTACGCTCGCACGATTAATCCTAGAGCCCCTATTTCCCACCGGCCTCCGCTTGGTGTAAGCGTAGATGAGGTGCTTCAAGCTGCGGAACAGGTACCGCCGGAATGGCAGATAGATCCAATGGCTGAGGATCGTGAGGGGCCAACGGCAGTTGAATTGCGAGACATCGAGTATGGGCCACACGGCTGGCGAAATCAACTTAATCTCTTTCGACCAACAAATGTGAATTCACCAGTGCCGGTGGTGGTGTACATTCATGGAGGCTGGGTGATTGGGGACAAGGACCATGATGGATATGTAGCACCCTGGGTACACGCACTTTTGCGAAACGGCATCGCCATCGCACCAATCAACTACCGTCTGGCTGCGTCTCCTGTTGACGCAGGTGATCCAAACGGCGTTCCATTTCCAGCCCAAATCCAGGATTGCTACGCAGCCATTCGATTCTTAAGGGCAAACGCCGCCGAGTACAGCCTCGATCCGAACAATATTGCTGTCATGGGGCATTCGGGCGGAGGGCACCTTGCTGCTTTGGTCGGACTGGCGTCAGACGTCGAGGAGTTTAACAACGATGGTTGGAATCTCGAGATTGATCATCGTGTGAAAGCGGCAATCTCCCTGGCGGGGCCAACAAACTTATGCATTTATGAGAAACAAACCAATCTGTTTTTGCAGACTCTTAATCAGCCCAATTGGGAGTACGTTCTTGTCTCCAGCGATTTTCATTCAACCGTTGGAATGCTAATCGGTGCCCCATTGCGCTACAACATGAAAAAGGCGTATGCTGCCAGCCCGGTGTCCCACGTTAGTAGTGATGATCCTCCGCTTCTATTGGTGCATGGATTTAGAGACGCTGTTGTGGCGCCTCATCAAGCCGAATTGCTGCATTGCGAATTAAGAGCTGCTGGTGTTGAGTCAGAGCTACACATTATCCCTGGAGCCGGTCACTTTCTTGGCGAGCATCCAGGCATCGCGACGCCAATCGTTGATTTTCTTCAAAAGCATCTTCGCTAATACTTTACACAGCCGCAATCTCTGAATTAATACAGTACTGGCTGGTTGGGCGAGCTGAATCATTTTCTTTCCCAAGAGCCAATCGCGAACAAGCAGCCTGGCTTGTTTGGATAGTCGTGGTTCGCTCCGCGAACCATCGGGCTTCATGTTTTGAGTAAATCAGTTCATCAGTTCTGTTTTATGTGTAGCATAAGTCAGTTGAAATCGGAAATCTTGTGGGCAAGGCTCCGAACAATTTAACACCCACAGAGTTCATCGGAGCGAACCATGACTAACAACTGCCAGCGATAGAACAATTTCTCGGCTACGTCTCGGAACGTCATGAGTGCAATTCAGAAGTGGCAACGGAAGCTCGATGCAAAACGACAACCTACGTATCAAAAGCCGAGCCATGGTCAGACACATCGACTGGTACGTGAGCCGCTGGGTCCGTTCCAGTTGCTAAAATATCAATTTCGGCAGTTTCTGTTAACTCCATCGCATATGGCAGTGCATATATGTCATTGGAAACCCAGCATCGAACGAAGAGGCCATATGCTGTGGTCTTCATCACGCTTGTTTTGCTCCTTGGGCTATGGGTATTCCTCGCCATTGGACGCGTGCTGACTGGCCATGCTCCTTGGGGGCCAAGAGTGGGTGGCGTGTTGCCCAATGGCACCGAGATCTATTTTCAAGCACGTCCAGCGGGTTTTGAAACGGACGATCGCTTGACCGTAGTCGTTCCAAACATGGCGGCACGACACTACTGGGTGGATCAAGTGCACGGCGGTTTCGAGCACGTGGTCCTAAAGTACAATAGCACTGGAAACCAGCTGTGGGTGGAGTCCGACGGCAAGGTAGGTGCCTCCATTGATCTAGCGATCAATGATTTCCGCGCCGAGCACGACATGCAGCATACTTGGGCGGCATTTGGGACCGGAACAACGCTCGACTCAGGGAGCACAAGCAGTATCTTCTCACTACTAAGTCCTTGGTAGCGAAACATTTCATCGAACATCCGCAAAGCGGCATTGAGCATCCAACCTGCCTGTACAACGAAGCATAGCTTACTGTATAGCGGTGGTGCGTACTGAAAATCGTTTGATGACTGGTGCGTATGGATTCCGAAAGAGTAACTCCTTGCCTGAAGCTCAAAATCGAGTGCTGCGCGCGTCTCGTATTAATCAGGCCCAAGCGTACACAGCAAGGAAGTGAGGGTGGAATCTGCCCAGCATGGGTTCATGTTGGAAGGCAAAATTCCGTGACATGTTACGGCGTGCGTTGAAGGAAGTGCTGGAGTCGAAGATCCACTCGCGTGTCACACAACGCCGTCTGCTTGCTATCGAGTTGCAAGCTGGCCTATACTAAGATCCGACGCTCATGCTGCGGTTGGACGTCCGTTGGGCGAATTGTCCCTTCCCATTGCAATGGTAATGCTGATCAAATGGCAAAGCGAAATACGAAACTTGTACTCGGACTTTTGGGCCTGATTGTGGCACTCGTCTCAACTTCACTCTTTTCGAGTATATGCCATGCTCAGGGCACGAAGCAGGAGGAGCAGCAATCACTGATAGACAGGTTGACCGGCGATTGGGTGATGACCGGTACGATTGGGGAAGAACAAGTGACACATGATGTGTACGTCGACAGGATTCTAAAACGTCAATATATTCGCATTCACGACATTTCTCGCAGTAAGGACTCCGACGGTGATCCTGCATACGAAGCGTGGATACACATTGCATGGGACAATGAAAATGCTGAATACGCGGTAATGTGGCTGGACAGTACCGGCACGACCAACTTTGCTCCTGAAGGCGTTGGACATGGAAAACCTGATGGCGACCGGATCCCATTTGTTTGGAAATCTGCAGACGGGAGCGGCATTCATAATACTTTTGCATATGACCGTAAGGACGATTCTTGGTCCTGGACAATTGATAACGTGAACAAGTCTCAGGATACCTCTCCCTTCGCGCGAGTGAAGCTGAATCGAAAATAGACGTCCCCCATTCCTTCTGGTCGCAATCGCTCCTCGATCCTATGCCCAATTGGCTGTGCACAATCCGGAAGCGGTTTACACCTGATCTTCCCGGCTGGAGCAGTTACATCGAGTTCTTTGGATTCTAACAAGTTTGCGAACTGGTTAACTCGACACGATGATGTGTCCATGCACCATCTCGGAACTACGAGACGAAGGACTCTCGCTTGGTGGCCACTTACCTACCGCTAGCCAGCCTTCAAGTTTGACCCGTAGCCGCAGACGCAGGCGTCGTCAGTGCCTCCTGCGTCACCGAATCGCTTGCAACTCTCTCTAAATCTCACGCGAATTGAATTCGCTAGGCAGGACTAGCCCTGCGACGTTCAGGTTCTCCAGCATGACACTGATAATTCCTTGTTCTGGCAATCAGCCCTCGTGCTCGTGCTCAGTTACGCAGCGACGGTGCTCGTGCTCGCAATGGGAACCAGCCTCGATGACTGCACTATCCATTGATCACCAACGACTCGACGTTTATCGCCTGTCGATCGAATCTGTTGCTCGGTAATTCGAGGTGTCACAGACTCTCGAGCTGCTCCATCGCCGGGGCTCGCTATCAATGGCTTCGTGCTGCCCAAACGATCCCACTAAAGAATCGTTGGTATCGTCAGAGATCGTGCCCGATTTCTATATATTGCTCACAGTTCAACTTGCCGACGCCACTCAAAAAATGAATTCACACGAGCAACTTCAAGTATGGCTCGACAGCGACGCTCCCGAACTTGAGGCAGCGGTCGTTGCCGACATTCAGCGTATTGTCCGCGGACTCCAGTCATCGGGCGATACATTTTACGGCTACGCTGTACTTCCTGGCGATTACATTACGCAGCCTAATCCCGCATCGCACGTTGTGGCGTTCAATCGTGAATCGGACCTCGCGGTGTCACACTCGGAGGAGCCATACTACCGCTACTGCGTTTGTGAATGGCAGAATTACGTCCATAACGGATTCAATGACAGCAACTCCATATTGGAGTCGCAGTTGAGAACATTCAAAGAGCGTCATTCGCGTGCTGAAGGCAGCTATCAGTTGGACGAGCACGAGATCGCGTATGTCGCCAAAATCAATCGTGCGATTCTCGTTGCGCTTGTTGCACTTAAGCAAAATGGCTCGTTTGACGATGGAACGTACATGATCATCTGGTACTCCGATTCTGACGCGGAGATAATGAACCAGTCTGCGAAAACGCTTAATAGTGCTCGGATTACGAAGATTATTCTTCCGAGTTCCCACTCCCGCTCCCGCTTCCCGTTGATCCCTAACGACTAGTGCTTATTTCGCTCCGATCGATCGAAGAATGTGACGTCATGCCGATAAGGGATAAAACTCGAGTTGTAGAAATACTACCGCGTTCATTCGTCGAGTTCATGCAGCTAGTCGATCAAAAGATAGACCGCAATGACCCCGATACAATGATTGAATCCGACGATCTAATTCAGTGTGCCCATGCTTTTGGTGGGCTCGTCGACGCGGCCGAAGGAGTTTATGGATTCGAATTTGTCCAGGAACAGGATGAAGATCTCAACGAAGAATACGAGGGATTCAGTAGTGATAGGTTGACTGTATCTTGGCACTACTTGCTTACAAGAGAGCAGATTCGCGCTATAGGGCGAATCGAGCAAACGACGATTCCAATGTGGCGGTGCTCGAAAGACTGTGGGCGTAGAGCCACGAGCGAGGACTGGTACTGTCCGGAATGTGACTTTCCTCCATAAAACTTGGCGAACGAATCGATGCATCCGAGTTCTCGGTCGGCTCGCACTTACTAAACAATTAACTCCTCGAACCGGCTGATCGCGGCCGTTACCAGATTGAGACATCCGTTGGAGAATTGAGAGATTGGCTTGAAGAAAAAGTCGTTCGATGTTTCCTGAATTGCTGCGTACACCATGCCCGGACCAGTCGGATGCGTGTAGCCGCAAAGGCTTTCGATCTAGTTTGGGCGCGGCCAGATTCGCTTGGAACGTCGTCTTGTTGGATACGTAGGCATGACGTTCATGAAAACTTCGCTCAAGTATCGAATAAGGAATATTACCACAAGGTCACGAAGATCACGAAGGAATAAGGAGATGCGTGCCATTCTGTGCACGTTGAAGTGTTGATAGCACAGGAGGAGAATGGGATTATTCAACTTCGTGCACTTCGTTACCTTCGTGGTGCAAAATCTGGAACCGCATGTTTTTCACTGTCCGAGTTGTTATTCCGACGCTTTTCATCAGACTTGCATGTAGACTCCGCTCAAGTATCGATTAAGAAATATGGAAGTGGCAATCGAAAAGGGCACTGGTCTGGCAGCCGAAAAAGGCACCGGTAGGTAGAGGCTAGCTGAGCGATACCAAATCAAAATAGGTAGGTGTTCGACTAACCTCGTCCTCACCCATTACTGTGGCCATAGTCGCTCGGGCAATTCAAACTGGAGCCCGAAGTCCTCGAGGACGCCGGTAATTACTTCATTCATCAACCGCTCGGACTGCGGTGATGCCTTTACATTATTTGCGGAAGAGTAGCGATATGCTTCATTGGCTCAAACAAATACTACTTCACAAGACCACACCACGATCAGGTGGTGATTGCAAACAAAGACCTTCAGCAAGTTCAAAAGATTCTCGTCGCGATTCGTTTGGCTTTTCAGCTGAGCTCTTCGAAGTCCGCAATGATGTTATCGCTCACTTGACGGACTGTGGATTTGACTGGCTAACACACTACTCAAGCGTTGATCCGGCACACGACGTATTCGGCATTGAAGTCTGCGGAATTCGCGATCACGATGACGCGGAAAAGATTCTCGAAATACTCGTAGGCATGTTTCCAGATTGGCATCCTGGTTGTCTATGCTATAAAGATTACGGTGTAGAACCGGGCTTCAAAGTCCGAGTAAGTCGTGACAGAGATCGTCCCTACGAAAGCTGGGAAACCGCAGAATAGGACGGAATCGCAAATAACAGAATGTTGGACCGAAGCCCCCGACCGTCCGTTTCGAAATGGAGGTAGTGTTGCGGGGCTCGATCAACATGGTCGTTCCTCGCGTCAAATCCCGCAGGCTTGTACTGCGGAAAGTTCGGATTCCGACCACCTTCCTCAAACAGCCAGGCCATTGGAACGCGGACAAAGAGATCGCTTGCAGACGGCTGCATAGTACTGTTACGCCGGGTATTGCCGGTGGACGGAAGGCGGCCAAGCGGTGATCGCATTTGCAAGCGAGCATCTCCTAGACACAGCGCCAGAATGGAGATGATAACTCAAGGCAAGTGCAGAACGCGGCACAGGTTGCTGCGAGATAGTCACCGTGGGTAGTTGGGTGCGTTAACTGGCGCACGTCCGGTTCTGGGTTGGCTGTACCACACATTCTAACTGGTCGAAAACTCTGTTCCCCAGAGATGGGAGTAAGAGCTTGCAGGCCAATTTTCCAGAGATTTTTATGGGGAAACCAAGTTTTCCCCGCAAGAAAAACAAGTGAGGGTGCCGGGACTCGAACCCGGGACCCACGGATTAAAAGTCCGATGCTCTACCGACTGAGCTACACCCTCTTTGTTTCGCCGTGGCTTGAAGAGGCATACTGTACCAAAGACCCCAGGGAACGCAAAGGGTTCACTAAACATCAACCAGCAGCTTTTCGGCTAGAAGTCGCTCTAGAGGGGCACTGTGTTTGCGCAGGTGGGCGTTTTAACCCGCACCAGGGTCACAAACTACTCAAAAAACTTGGTGAATTAGTTCGTACCATCTTCAAACCCCGTCCATGCTCCTCAGGGCAATGAATGCAGCGTGGTGGTCGCTCGATCCGCACTCACATGCTATGCTCGAATTGGCGCGGCTCAGATTCCTGGCGAGATTTCGCCTGATCATGAAACTTGGCGGAACCAGATGATGGGAGCGAGTGGATTGGAGAGGACACTTCCGGTCCGCAATCGTGAGAACGCTGGTAGCGTGAATCGCTGATGAAGACGGCTAGTTCGCTTCCGAGTTGGAGGTGCGCAATAATTTAAGAAGGGCGGCTCGGAGCTCTTTGACTTTGAGGGGCATGGCTAGCATTAAGCGATGCGGAGCCAGTTTGGCTCCGCGGATGATATATTGTTGCTTTCGGTCGACTAGCAAAAGCGCGGGAATGTCAGCCGTATGCTCGTCGCTGGCAAACTTATTGAAAGCGTCCATGGCGGCGGCACCCAATTCGGGTGCGCTGAACAAGACGCAATCGGCGGGAGGGTCCTCTTCAGGCGAAAATCTTGCAAGGGCACGCGCCGGATCGCTGATCACTAGGACCCGGTAACCTCGCTTCTTCAACTTCTCGCGGATCAGGTCTTGAAACTCAATCTTGCTTTCAATGAGCATGACCGTCCTATTGTGTCCCTCAGTTGCGGCGTCCTCGGCAGGTGTTGATTCTCGACCAGCGGCAATGCGTGCTGTTGTTAGGGTGTCGCCTGCCTCTAGTCTAGCCAGAGTTGATTTGAGGTCCTCTAAAACTTCTGCAGACGTTTGGTACCGCTTGGATGGGTCGAATTCCATCGCCTTGTGAATTATGGCCGCTACGTTGAGAGGCGTATCAGGCGCAATCTTCGTAATGTGCGGAACCTCTCGAAAGCGCGAAACATTCAATCTTGCCAAACGGTCACGCGTTTCGGTTAAAGGTGGATTACCGGTGATAATGTGATACAGCATGCTGCCAAGGAAGTAGATATCGCTTCGAGGGTCATCTTTGCGTACGCCCGTACCCCGCTCTAAAGCGGCATAATCGATCGCGCGAGCGCTAGGACAGTCAGCGACTGCGGACTCGTTACTAGTATCTGCTAAAGCCGCCAATCCAAAGTCCACGAGCTTGGCACGACCTTGAGACGTTACCAGAACGTTGCTCAGTTTCATGTCTCGGTGCGTCACACCTTGAGTGATTGCATAGGTCAGACCTGAAGCGACATCGGTCATTAGCCGCAAGGCAATGACCGGTTCTAGTTTGGTTCGTACCTTGATGAGTTCGCGCAGGGTTTGCCCTTCAACGAATTCCATCACCATAAATGGGTAACGAGGGTCCGGGTCGACTTCATGAATAGCGACAATATTGGGATGCCTAAGCTGCATTCCCACGCGTGCTTCGCGTAGGAATTGTTCTACCTGCACCGGTTCATTGCGATGGCGGCGGCGAAGAACCTTGACTGCTGCGACCCGATTATTGGCTCGGTTGACCGAACGATAGACTCTCGCAAAGGTCCCGGCACCAATCAAATAAAGTATTTTCCAGTCGCCGTAAAAATAACCGGTCCGTTCGCCTTTCAAAACTCGATCAACTTGCAGATTTGTCAAGAACTCTCTTCGAGTTAATACGCGAATGAGTTCCTCCGTTGAACATTCCAGTGAACCTGCCTCAGACAAAGCTTGTTCCATCTGCAACGGCTCGAGCAGTCCAATTTCCAGGATGCGTTGGGAAAGTTGTGAGGCCGTAATTTCCATATTGGGTATCAAGGAGAGTAAAAAATAGAACGGCAGGGGCTCATCAAATGCGATGTCCTGAAAAGTAAGTGGAATAGCTGATACTAAGCCAAGGCGATCGAAAAGGCAAATATGTTAGGGCTTGGCCCTCCCCTCGCTGTCGCTCGACCCTCCCAAAAATCCTCGTAAAGATGGGAACGGGAGGGTAGGAATAGTGGGGAGAACCCGTTATTTGCTTTTAAAACGGCATCGGCCCTCGCAATCGCTCGACAACAAAAAAAGCCACCGTGGGGGCGGTGGCTGGTAACGTTCCAGGGAGAGATGCAGATTGGCGGAGGAAATTCATGCCGTGGCGGCGGCTCAGTCCGCATCAGGAACGCTCGGATGTAGTATTCGCTTATTCACCTGCTCCCAAGTCGCCTAGTTGTTCCAAAAAGCGATCGCGTTCGCGGCGGGTAGCTTCCAGATCAAATACTAAGTATTTCATGTCTAACCTAAGCTGCCCCAATGCTTCCTGCACCAAAGTCAAAATTCGGCGTCGGCGAATGCTGCTTTCGGTCACCCGTCGCAAAGCAGGTAGCAGTCGAATGCGATGTTCGATTGGTAGCGACTCAATGGCTTCAGTGAGTTCCAGCAAGTCAGTTGGGATTTCGTCTTGTTGGTTATCAGTAGGGAGTGGTGCTGAACTCATTTTGATCTCCGGGTGTGTGTGCGGTTGGCCGTTGATGATTGTCTGGAAATGCACAGCCAATACCAATTGCCAACACCGGATACCATGTTATTACGTAAGGCGTTGATTTTCAATGACTTAGGTTAATTGGCAAAAATCATACAGTTTGCCCGTGTTGCCTAAAAGCAACATAGATTGACCTGGTGAATTTCTCTAAGGTCTTGTAAAAGAATGACTTGCGGCAATTGCAACACGCTTTCGGCGACTGATGCACGAAGGCAACATTTTTTCTTTTGGGTTGCCGAATATTCGTTTTGGGTTGTGGATGATGGAAATTGGCACTCGCTCTTTCCAGCACTTGATGATTCCATTGCTGGTGGTCGTATTCTATGCGCCGGTAACCGGGCAGACTCACGTAGATTCCTTTGAAGGCGGCGCAGTTCGATTTCAGTTAGTTGAAAGTGATTGCCAGTCGAGCTTAACCGAACATGAGATTTCGCTAACTTACGCGCACAGTGGCCGAACAAGTGAGTTGGTCGGTATGGACTGCTTGCAGGGCACTCAAGCCGTTCTCGCTTACCCGATTGAGCCCTGTCTGGTGCTGGATGAGTTTACGCCCATGATATGGGTGCGATCGAGCAGCGGGCGGGTGCAGCTTGGTGTTCGCGTCGTGTTTCCTTACGACAGTCATCCCGTGACAGGTGGCCGACTTACGGTCTTGCTTTGGGGCGAATCCTATGCTCAGCCAGGGCAATGGCAATTATTAACCGTGCGCCATTTGAAACGCCAGCTGCAGCAGGCCGTGATAGGCATGCGTCAACGATTTGGAGCCGAACTCAGACTTGAGGGTGAGTACATTGATACGTTGGTAGTGAACGGCTATACAGGGCCTGGGCACTGTCGAATGCAGTTCGATGACTTGGACCTCCTCGGTCATATTTCGGTGGCTGCGTTAGGAAGTTCGCTAGCTGAGAATTGGCAACAGCGCTGGAAGTGGCGCGAAGTCATGCCTCGCGATGACCAGCGTTTTTGGACGACCAGAAACATGCCGGACATTTTTTATGAGTACCAAGGCGAGTCGATGGCTTGGCTCAGTTCGTTAGGAGTTGAGGGGATCTTTATAACCTCGTTCCCCAGCGAGAGCCAATTGCATCGGGTAGCAGATGCTGGACTGAGACTACTCTGCGCGGCGCCGTCGTATCCAGTAGTATTGGAAGATGGAACGTCCGATGTGATTAGTGGGTGGATGATTGGTTCAGCGCTTGATGACCAACAATACAGGTGGACGCAAGATCAAGTAACTCGAGTTTCGAAGCTACCAGAGGGTCTCAATCGGCCCACGTTTGTAGAGACGCTCGAGAGCTTTTGGCGCTATAGCCGCTTGGCGGACGAAACGATCGTACCCGTGCCAGCCATAGTGAGTGCGCCGAGTTTTTCAGCTAAGCAACGATGGCTCCAGTCTCAGCTAACGACTACACGTCAGCGTGGAAGTGGTTGGGTTTCTATAGCACGGTCCCTGCCCTCTACTTGGTTGCGTCAATACGACGTTGCTTGGCAGCTCGTGAACGATGGTCAGGTTGATGGTGTTAGCGGTCATCAACCTCGTCCATCTGATCCACTGGCCATGCGTTACCAAGCCGTAGGTGCGATTCTGGGTGGTGCACGGGGCATCCTGTGGCGAGGAGATGAACCGCTCGAACTGAATATTGATGGAGGTGCTGTAGAAGCGGCAGCTCTTAGGTGGATTCATCACGATCTAGAATTGTGGGGGCCTTGGATCATGGCCGGGGTATCCAATGGCACGTTGGTTCTCGATCGGCCCGACTATCGTGGGACGGCGTGGTCTGTGTCTCAAAGTCAGTTAATCGTTGCACAGCATGAGTATCCGCTTTCACCGTCCATAGGTGCACCCACTGCCACGCAGCCGTTGCGCGTGCAGATCAATGCTGGACAGCGTGGCTTGCCGGTATTTCGCTTGACCGAGGGGCAGTTGGAACGTGTGGAGACCATTGATGACAGCTTGCAGGTCGTTTGGCAAATCGACAGACCACAGCCCATCGAAGTATTTGTTGTTGCGTCCAACGCCAGTGTATTGCAGTATCTAGAGAAGCAGTTAGGCAAGAACGCGTTGTCGGTAGCGGAGGATCAATTGGAGATTGCTGGCTATTTGTCGGCGAGTGCAAGCGAGTTGTGTATAGCAAGGTTTCCAGCAGGCAGTCAGGCTGGGCGCGAGCAGATGTCAGCCCTGCAAGAGTCCAGCCAGACGATTGAATTGGGCTATGCAGCAATTCGCCGAGGAAACGCATCGGAAGCAATTCGCCGTGCGGCAGCGGCTTTTGAACAAGTGCAAGGTCTCCTTTACGAAGGGTACATGGCGGCAACGGCCGACTTGGCGCAGCCACAATCCAGCCCATTTGTGCTCAATCCGGTCAGTCTAAGTCTGCATTGGAAACTCGCTGATGCCTGCCAGCGGTCGGTATGGCGGGAACTGAGATTGCCCGGAGGGGAATTCTCGGATCTCCAAGAAATGTTGGAGCTCGGTTGGTCCCAACAGCGTAGGACGCAAGACGCGGCTGAGTTACGTGCCGAAGTTCTGTCTCGTCCACCGTCGACCAACACAGTGGCTTCAGCCGGTTTGCGATTGGCTGCCTATGCAAAGACCCAGCAAGGATTGCCAGGTGGGTATGAGGGTGCTTTGATGCGTGTGCGAAGCTCTAGTTTACCCGTCAAAGCTGGGCAACTGGTCAGAATAATGACCAAGGCCAAAGTGCTCAAAGCACCACAGGATGCTATGAGTGGTCTACTGATCTATGACAATCAGGCAGGTCCCGTGTTAGGGCAACTTGTGCAAGGAGACGTGGGAGACGAAATGGATATCCAGCTATACCGGTTTGTTGTGGCTGACGGCGATTTTCACGTGTTGGCCGAGGTTCGAGGAGAATGTGATATCGTGGTTACGAGCGTGCGTGCGAGCGTAATCGAACCAGCACAAAATCGTCAAAACTACACGACGTCACCTGCCCAGATGATTTATAGCGACGGTGCAAGCAGGTCCTCGCAACCATAGCTTGGCACCTGCATGGTTCCCAGAATGTAAGTAGTGCGAGTTACACCGACAATGTAGGTTCTGGGCCAATCGCAAAATATTTCGCAAACGCTGAATAAGGCGAGCGGCAGAAATAAATCTACCAATCCTAACCCGAAGCGTAAGCGAGGGACCGAACAAGAATCCCTCACTT
>JAGQOY010000228.1 GCA_020427005.1 Planctomycetales bacterium | reverse complement strand
ATCGCCAACTACAAGCCCTTGCTGCGAGTCTGCAAATCGAAGTGCATCAAAAAATGCTCTTTTATCTGCAACTTGATGTGCCATCTGCCAAGACTTTCCTCCATCCATAGTTCGCATGATCACAGCCGGATAACCTGCGCTAGCAACTACCACTTCACGCTCGCTAAATGCGTGCAAACTACGAAATTCCAACTCGGCGAAAGCGGCCACAGACACATCCTGCCAATGCCGCCCACCATCGAGTGATCGAACCACAGTCCCTTGGCTGCCACATGCCCACAGGACAAGTTCGTCAAGCGAAGACTGAGAGCTTGAGTTGCCACTTGCCACAGCTAGACCCCGCAAGCTGGCAGTGGTACCGGTTGGAAAGCTCTTCCACGTGAATTCATAGTTATCTTGGGCTCGGCCGTTCAAGGGGGCTGGCCAGACAAGGGCAACGGCGATTAGCCCAATGCGAATATCTAAACTCGATCGAAACAAGAGCGCTAAACTAGTATCCGCCACGAGCTAACCTGTTACGAAGCATTGGATTTCAAACCATTGAAAATCTGCAATTGTTCCGCCATTGCAGCCGTTTTATCAGCAGGGTTCGTACGGGCCTCCAGCAGGAACCACCCTTCGTAATTGAGGTTTGCGAAAAGCTGAATTAGTTGGGGATATGGATAATCGCCGACATTTAGCTCTCGAATATGAACCGTGTCTCCGAGACGATCCTGCACCATTTTGAAATTGGCCTCTAGCCCTTCGCCAGTCAGATCTTCATCATTTGAATTCCAACAAACGTAAACGTTGGAGTGATCGGCAACCTTGAAAATATCCCGAATTACAGAAAGTTTGCTGGTACCGGAGCCATGCACTTCGACTCGTATTTTCTGTCCAAATCCCTCACCGTAAGCAGCTACTTCGTTAAGGGCTTTTCCGATCTGCTGTACCGTTTTTTCATATGGGACGTTAGCTGGCAGGTTGTTGGGTTTTACCTTGACACCCGTTCCGCCACAGTCATGCATTAGCCGAATATAGTCTTTTGTTTGTTCGATATTTTTCTTCAATTGTGCCGGGTCCGGAGAGTGATACTCACAGTTGGACCCATAACCGATCAGTTCCACGGGGCTATCGGCAAATCGCTTTGCAACGTCACTGCGTTGATTCTCATTCAAACTCGGCTCAACTCCGTGTTGGTGCTCGGTTCGCAATTCGACTCCCAACAGGCCACTTTTTTCACAACTTGCGATGACTTCAGCCAGGCTCATGTGTTGCCCCCAAAGGTAAGTAACCAGGCCCAAGCGAATATTCGAAGCGTCTTTTGCATTTGCAAAGCCGCATCGTCCCACAGCCCCCAACAAGGCAAGAGAAGATCCTCCAGCTAGACCGGTACGCAGTAATTGGCGGCGAGTTACATCAGAAAGCATAATGAGCGGACCTTTGCAGAATTCCTAAGTTGGTTCAAGTCTTGCGGCGAAAGATTTCACTTGCAATAAACGCTGCCTTTAGAGTTTCAGGTTGACGGAACATGGAGATGAGGGCACTTGTCTGCTTACCCTTGCGTTCTACTTGTGGAGCAATGCTGGCGGAAGTGATGTTAGTGGGCTGGGCGGATATTGCCCCCATTGAGTGCTCAAAAACTTCGGTCATATGCCCCAGCATGCGTTTATCGGCGCTGTCTACGTCTGTGGACTGCAAATGCCGTGTATCAATGTTACTTAGCGGGTCAGGGCCCGCCAATCGATCGTTCCTGGCATCTACAAGCGAGGCTTCAATAACCGGTTCCGCCGCGAGTCTGGCAGGTGCGGGGCGATTTCCTTGAATGCTTGTTCGAATCGGCGGAGGCGTTTGTGCGCTCTGGGTAGGGGGTGCTGGAGGCTTCTGACGGCCGGCCGGTTTACGTCCTTCAGCCTTGTTAACCTTATCGGCTAGCCTCTCTGCGGCTTGTTGCAGAAAACGCTCTAGGTCATTCATTACAAATCAAGTCCAAAAAGTTTGTAACTAGGTTGGAAAAACGCTGCCTTTTAGGAGTGTCAACCATGCCGAAGTAAGCACAGTAACAAACTTGCCGCAGTGACGCCCTATTAACTCACCTGTTGAATCTTAGTTTGATCCCTTCCGGATACGTCGGCGATACTAGAGCGCATTTTAGTATCCGCTTCGACATTTTTGAGTCGATAATAATCCATAATGTTGAGCTCGCCAGATGAAAATGATTCGGCTATTGCCTTGGGAACTGCAGCCTCGGCTTCGACTAACTTAGCGCGACTCTCTTCAATCTTGGCAGTCATTTCTTGTTCAGCTGCTACTGCGGCCGCACGTCGGCTTTCTGCTCGCGCTCTAGCCACACGCATATCTGCTTCTGCACGATCGGCCTGCAAGCGCGCACCAATGTTCTCCCCGACATCAATGTCGGCGATGTCAATGGACACAATCTCAAAAGCTGTATGGGCATCCAATCGCTTGGCGAGTACGGCTTTTGAAATGACGTCTGGGTTTTCCAGCACCACATTGTGGTTTTCTGCGGAACCGATGGCACTCACAATTCCTTCGCCTACCCGTGCAATAATTGTCTCCTCCGTGGCTCCACCGATCAACTGTTCTAGATTTGCTCGCACTGTTACCCGTGCTTTTACCTTAAGCTGAATCCCGTCTTTGGCTACGGCATCTAGCGATACTCGAGATGCCCCTTTGGGTGGACAGTCGATAACCTTGGGGTACACGCTCGTTTGTACGGCTTCCAATACATCGCGGCCAGCCAAGTCGATGGCTGTCGCTTCACGAAAACCTAGGGTAATGATCTTTGACTTGCGGGCAGCAATCAATGCGCGAATAACTAACGGAACATTCCCACCGGCCAAGAAATGCGCTTCCAGAGCCTGGCTGGATACTTCATTATTTACTAAGCCCGCTTGCACCGCCATGATTTTGGAACGCACAATGGTTCGGGCATCTACCCTCCGAAACCACATGCCGACTAAGTCCATTAGGCCGATTCCGGCACCTGTTGTGAAAGACTGAGCCCAAAGCCAAAAGAAATTCGCCATCACTGCCAGTATGCCCATGATCACCACCAGAATCACAAGCGCAATGGCGATCATGAGTATTGCGCCTTCGTCATTATCGGCGAGAAGTATCAGTGTTTCCATGCTTGTACCTGAACTGAAAACAAAACTCAAATGAAAAACGACGCCACGGCTGCCAATGATCATATTCTCCTGCAGCTAGTTCCGGATTTTATCATTTTCGAAATATCATTGGAACTAGAGGAGAACGAGCTCAATGGGAGAACTGGCGCAGGACAGCGTATTTCCTTTGGCGCTGAACAGGTTTGCGTTCTCCTCAGCATCACTCATTAGAGCACGCTTTTGAGGATATACGTCATTCTTGCCTGCTGACTGGCTGGGAAATGGGTTGTGCGACAGCTAAAGGTGAAGCCAATCCTGTTCTGAAAAATGCGTAATCCTGGCGTACTCCGCTACCGGCATCATCGTCCGAGTCGAACTCTCTGGGGTCGAAGGTAGATATTGCTAAATTACGACGGTATTGCGCCAGGGGTGACGTCGCGTGCAACGGCAAAGATGAGATGTTCTTCGGGCACACTTTTCGCTGTCCATTCCAGTAACCGCACGTCCCCAGCCGACGTTAAATAGCGATTGCAAAATCGAATAACGTCTTGGCCGCGTCCCAGATTGGCAACTTGCGCCATGGTACTAGGGCGATCATCGATGTGTACGAAATTGAGAAACGGTTGTGAAAGTAACTCGTGCTCCGTGTAACCAAGCACTCTTAAGAAGTTTGAATTAACCTGGCGAAAATACCCATCTAGATCTGCAATGCAAAACAGATCGGGTGAAAGCTCCCAAAACCGCTGCATATCACTGGCCAACAATTCTAAGGGAGTTTTTTGAAGTCGCTGTAACGAGGTTGCAAGTTCATTCGCGTCCTTAGGACGATCGTTAGGGCTGGGTGACAAACATCGTTTGACTAATTCCAAGAGCCATATTTCTCCCTGTGTCTGATGTAGTCGCTGCATTGCTTCCTCAAGCTGACCTCGCATGGCATGTCGCAATAAGCGAGCACTTTCAACCCCATGGTATATGCTTCTGCCTGTCAAAATTTCACAGAGAATGGCCCCCAATGAAAAAACATCTGATCGCGCATCCACTGCTTCCCCACGTGCCTGCTCCGGCGCCATATATTCAGGAGTTCCGCGAATTCTACCGGTGTGCCCGTCAACAACCGAGGGTTCATAGATTGTTGACGTTTCAATAGGTAGCTGATCGCCTTCCAATCGCCGCGCCAATCCCCAATCGATCACGCGAACACGGCCAAAATCACCAACCATGATGTTGGCTGGCTTGAGATCCAAATGAATGACTCCATGAGCGTGCGCATAAGCAACTGTCTGACAGCACTGCACTAAGTGGGGCAGCAGGGCGAGCCGTTGATGAGGAAGAGATTCGGAGATCAACTTAGCTAACGAAGCACCTGCAATCAATTTCATTGAGTAATATGGGCGTTCATCGGGAAGATTGCCGACGCTGTAGACTGGAATGACTCCCGGATGCTGCAACGAACTTTTGATTAGCGCCTCGTCCCAAAACCTTCGCAACACCTGTTCATCTTTTTGGTATTGAGGCTTAAGTACCTTGATGGCTACAACGCGGCACAGATTTACGTCGATGGCCCGATAAACAACTCCCATGCCACCTTCACCGATCCGTTCAAGCATATGATATCGAGTGGTAGAGACCAAATCGTCTGCTACGTCAAAGTCCCAACCTGGCTCCGGCAATACGGTTGCATCAAATTGAACCGTATCTGCCAAGCTAGACTCGTGATCTGAGAGAAAATCATCGGGGTCTTCTTGCGGATCTTCCGAATTCATTGCGAGCCCACCAAACGCCCAGGTCAGGACAAGGCAAGTTGTTGCACGAATCAACCTTCACAAGTCGAATAGGTTAACCAAAATCACAAAAGGCCAACAACTCTTATGTGACAGTTTGTTTACGAACGCTATCCACCACTAAGTCTATCAGAAAATCTCGCGCGCGACTCAGGACAAGAACGACTCCTTTGGCAGTTGATTTATCGTACAATAGGTGAAGCTATTTCGCATATTTCCAGCCACCGCCATCGTGCGGGAGGTGTCAATTAATGAAACACTTCTCAAGGTTGCTACTTCAACTGGGTCTGCCTATCATCACGTTGCTGCAAAGTCAAACACTCCTGTCTCAGGTTGTTGCCCCAGCAGAAGACAAGCAGATTGAGTTCTTCGAACAAAAAGTGCGTCCGCTCCTGGTCGAACACTGTTGGAATTGCCATGGCCAAGAGAAGCAATGGAATGGGCTGCGATTGGATTCATATGAGGCTCTTCGAAAAGGCGGAGATAGTGGTTCGGCGGTAGTTCCCGGAGATTCGCAGGCTAGCTTGTTGTTGCGTGCAGTTCGGCGAGAAGATGGCTTGGAAATGCCACCCGACAGTCCACTAAGCGAGTTGCAGATTGCCACACTTCAAATGTGGATTGAGAGGGGCGCTTTCTGGCCTGAGCCCACGAGTCCTATCAACGGTTTAACAAACGAAAATTGGAAATCCCATTGGGCTTTTCAGCCGTTGGCACCCTCACTCCCTGACTTGTCCGTTGACCAGCTCGATGCATCCAAGTGGTGTCGTAATCCGATTGATCAGTTTGTTTTCCAGAGATTGCTACAGGCAGGACTTGCGCCTTCTCCAGAAGCAGATCGCGCTACCCTCGCTCGTCGCTTGTTTTTTGTCTTAACCGGGTTGCCTCCTACGTACGATCAAATACAGGAGTTTGTAACTGATTCACAGCCAGACGCATACGAAAGTTTGGTCGATGATCTGTTGGACTCGCCGCGATTTGGCGAACATTTGGCACGACAGTGGTTGGATGTAGCCAGATACTCAGATTCTAAAGGATATGTCTATGCACGTGAGGAACGGTTCTTTGTCAATTCCTTCCTCTACCGAGATTGGGTAATCAATGCATTCAACGAAGATTTGCCCTACGATCGGTTCGTCACATTGCAGCTGGCTGCAGATCGCTGGACTCACGAGGACCGACGGAACCTAGCGGCAATGGGGTTCTTAACATTGGGGCGCCGATTCCTCGGTGTAACTCATGATATCATCGACGACCGCATCGACGTTGTTGGCCGCGGACTGATGGGCTTAACACTATCTTGCGCCCGTTGCCATGATCATAAATACGATCCGATTCCGACGAGCGACTATTATGCTTGGTACGGCATCTTTAAGAGTTGCACCGACCGACAGGTAGACCTAAGCGAGGAGCTAGGTTTTGAATCGAATTCCGAGTTCTCAGGCGAGCTGAAAAAACGCCTCACTGTACTTGAGGAAAAGACATTACACAGCCGTGAAACGGCAGCAGAGCAAGTCCGCAAACGTATCGCTGACTACCTCTATGCACAAACAGAACTTGAAAAATATGGCCAGGAAGGCTTTGACGTTATCCTTTCAACGCAAGATCTTATTCCGGCTTTCGTTCGACGTTGGGAAGCTTATCTCTCGCAATTTGACTCCCAGGATCCAATTTTTGGTCCATGGATTGAATTCAATTTGCATGCTAACCGGTCTGCTGAATTGGATGAACTCAAATCCGCGGAGACTGAGCGAAGAACTGTTCGTAAGTATCACCCGTGGCTAGAACAAGCATTGTCGCCCGCTCCAGCTTCGGCTCGAGAATTGGCCGATCGCTACGGCCAACTCTTCGGTCAAATCGACAAGCGTTGGCGAGAGATTCGCGATGAAAACCAAGATCAACGGTCCGAAATCGATCGTAACTGGCTAGTTCAGGCGGAACCGTTTTTAGCAGTCATGTATGGTTCTACGGCTCCCTGTGAAGTACCTAACGAAGAAATTATCGCCACCGAAACCTACTTTGATACGAAGACGTGCGAGCAATTGTGGAAGTTACAAGGCGAAGTTGATCGCTGGCGCATACAGGCTTCCCAGCCACCACCGGTGGCCGTAGGAGTCTTTGATCGTCCTGTTGCTTTCGAAGCAAACGTTTTTTATCGTGGCAACCCAGCCAACAAAGGTCCTCGAGTCAGCCGACATTTCCTATCGCTTTTCGACGGTCCCTCACCAACCCCATTCGCTGAAGGAAGCGGTCGCTGGGAATTGGCCGATAGAATCGTCGATCCCAAAAATCCGTTGACGCCACGAGTGTGGGTGAATCGTCTATGGCAACATTGCTTTGGTCAGGGATTGGTTTCTACGCCCAGTGATTTTGGTATGCGAGCCTCTGCGCCCACGCACCCCGAACTACTTGACTGGTTAGCCCATCGCCTTATCAGATCTGGCTGGAGTACTAAGCAGGTGCTTCGCAGCATGCTGTTGTCGGCCACTTTTCGCCAGTCAAGTTCGGCAAACCTCCATAGGGATGGCAGTGTCTGCCAACAAAGTGACCCAGACAATCACTGGCTTTGGCGAATGAACGTGCGCCGGCAATCATTTGAAGAGTTGCGAGATTCTCTACTCTCCATCAGCACAGACCTGGATCAACGTGCCGGCGGTAAACCTCTCAATTTGTTTGATGCAGACGATGGTAACCATAGGCGTACAATTTATGCACAAGTCGATCGGCAGTTTTTGCCCTCTACATTGCGAGTTTTTGATTTTGCCAACCCCGATCTGCATATAGGACGGCGGAGCGAAACTCTAGTTCCGCAACAATCTTTGTTCTTTCTCAATCACCCTTTTGTAGCTCGGCGTGCTACTCGAGCTGTTCAGGAATTACTAGGTGAGAATATTCCTGACGAAGTTGACAACACTCATGTCAAGCAACATGTTACAGCGCTTTATCGAAAAATACTGCAAAGGGACCCAAATCATGTGGAACTTGCAGGAGCCGTGGCCTTCCTGGAACAACCGCAATTGGATTCTTTGCCTCAACCAAGTGCGACATCTCTGGATTGGAGCTACGGCTTCGGGGAAGTGGACCAGCACACTGGACGTGTGACAAGCTTTCAAGCCTTGCCATACTTTACGGGAGACGCTTGGCAGGGAGGCGTTAAACTTCCGGACGGCAAACTGGGGTGGGTGCAACTAACTGCGCGGGGCGGACACCCGGGCAACGATTTGCAGCATGCCTGTATCAGACGCTGGATTGCACCAAGATCCATGACCGTGACAGTGGAATCGGTCGCCCAGCATGAGCCTGACGTTTCTGATGGAATTCGTTTGAGAATTATCTCAAGCCGACACGGCACCTTGACGGAGGAACATCTTAGATCTAGCAAGGCATCTATGGCCGTCGAGCGAGTTGAATTGCAGCCAGGTGATACCATTGATTTTGTAGTGGATATTATCCAAGAACTAAACAGCGACCAATTCCTGTGGTCACCGGTAATAAGAGAACAGAATGAAATCGATTCTCAATCAAACTTAACAGATTGGGATGCGAGCCGCGATTTCCAGGGTCCAGTTGCGCAACCGCTGTCCCAGCTCGAGCAATTGGCACAGATTCTCATGCTTACCAATGAATTCCAATTCATTGACTAGCCAGCACATGGCTCTATTTGATTCGAGACACTTGATATGCACGAAGAAAGACTTTCAACAGCCGTGAATCGTAGGCTTTGGCTACAACGTTCTGGACTTGGCATTGGGGCTCTCGGACTAACCTCTTTGTTGGTTGATTCCAGCCTAGCCGATTCCGCCGATGATCCCTTACGCGCCAAATCACCGCACTTTCCGGGCCGCGCTAAGCGGGTGATTCAGTTCTTTCTAAATGGTGGTCCTTCGCATGTTGATACCTTTGATCCCAAGCCGGCGTTGCACAAATACGCAGGTCGAAGCGTTCCTCAAACTCTGACCACCGAACGAAAGACTGGAGCAGCTTTCCCATCACCTTTCAAATTCAGAAAATATGGGCAAAGCGGATTGGAAATTAGTGAGATTTTTGACCGCACGGCTACTTATGCAGACGACATTGCGGTGATCCGATCCATGTATGCGCAAGTTCCCAATCATGAACCGTCCCTAATGTTGATGAACTGCGGCAACTCCGTTCAACCACGTCCAAGCATTGGTGCTTGGGTATTATATGGTTTGGGAATGGATAATCAGAACCTGCCGGGCTTTGTCGCTATGTGCCCCGGAGGTTATCCCATTAAGGATGCTGAAAATTGGCAAGCCGGATTCTTGCCTGGTGCCTACCAAGGCACGTTTATTGACCCCAAGAACGAGACCATTGAGAGGCTAATTGAAAATATCCGTAGCCCCCATGCCTCGCTGGCTACTCAAAGACAACAATTGGATTTGTTGCAGCAACTCAATGCAGTTCATCGCAAAACGAGAACGGATGCTCGACTTGACGCAAGAATACAAACGTTCGAATTGGCATTTAGGATGCAGGTCGAGGCCTCAGAGGCATTTGATCTTACTCGCGAAACTCAGGCCACGATCGACATGTACGGATCAGGCGTCCACGGGCGTCAAACACTAATTGCCCGACGCCTTGTGGAACGCGGAGTGAAGTACGTTCAGCTTTGGCATGGCGCTGGGCAGCCTTGGGACAACCACGATAAAATCGAAAATAATCACCGCAGATTAGCTGCCGAAATCGATCGCCCAATTGCCGCCCTAATCTCCGACTTGAAACAACGCGGCCTGTTTGATGAAACGCTCATTCTGTGGGGCGGTGAATTTGGCCGAACTCCGACTGTTGAGCTGGGAGGCGATGGGAATTCGCTGCTCGGTCGAGACCATAACCATTATGGTTTTTCGGTGTGGATGGCAGGCGGTGGCATTCGCGGTGGAACCACCTATGGCGCTACGGATGAATTGGGATTCGCCGCTGTAGAGAATCGCACAAGCGTGCATGATTTGCATGCTACCATGCTACATCTACTGGGCTTTAACCACGAGCGACTTACGTTTCGTTATGCTGGTCGCGACTTTCGCCTTACGGACGTTGAAGGACGAGTCATCCACGAATTGCTGGCATAAAGGACCGCGATCTTGCTTCAATCCCGTGCTCGCCTGCAAGACCTAAGGCGTTGCCAGGAGACAGTTGGATCAACACACGCAATCGCGAACAGACATTTGCCGGCTTGCAGAATCGCTGTTCATAGGGGACTACGAGACCGATGCGAATTATCTGCGATCACGTCCATGATCGTTCGTTCTAGCCTAGCCTAGAGCAGACTTCAGATACGCAATTCGATTGTACGACTCGCACAAGCTAGACTACTGCGTAACAAGCATATCGGTATTGACGCCAGACATGTGGCAAGGGAACGAAATGGCAAGATTCGTGATTGAGTTCAAGCAATGTGAGTTGCTTTCCGCACTCATTACTTCGCAAGGCTATCCCAGTGATGTACGTTCAGCCAGCTAGAACGTTTGTGTAATTTTCCTAGTGCTTGCGTGTCCCAGCAAGAACCAGAATTAGTCACGTCGCACGTATACATTTCGCCTATTGGGGATCAATCGTGACAACCGGTTGCACTAGTTGCCCAGGTGATGGAATGGCAAAGGCGTCTCCTTGCAATTCTCGGCGAGCAAGTTCAATCAGTTTGTGAATCGGATCACCCAAGCAGGTTCCTCGGACATGAGCACAAGGTGGCGATAGGATTCAATCGCTCGGACGGCTTGCAGACGTTGCCAGGCGGGCGCACCTCGTTCGAGCAATTGCCTTGA
>JAGQOY010000227.1 GCA_020427005.1 Planctomycetales bacterium | reverse complement strand
TAGGCCGCAAATTCGTTGCCAAATGCTGCTGTAGCCACTGACGACCATAACGATCCAAAATGCTTTGAGCCGAACCGGTCGCCCGCGACTCATCAAACCCACCGTCTGGCATGACAACCGAACTCAACTCACTGTTCAGATTACGCAGTGCCCCATCAACAACGAAATTAGTGCTTGTCCCAACCAGGGTACATGTGCCACCAAGAATGGTTAGATAACTTACCGGTAACAACAACCGAGACGGAGCGATCTGCCTAGTCCGACACCAAGCAATCACAACTGGCATCATCATTGCAACCAAGGCGGTATTTAGAAGAAACGCACTACCCGTAACAAGTACTGTGGCTAGCCGACCTAGAGCGCGAGTTTCTGTCCTCACCGTTCCTAGCAACGTACGTCCAACATAATCCAGGGCACCAGAACTGCGCAAGGCTGCTGAAATTACTAACAGTCCAGCAATAGCGATCACCGCCTCATGTGAAAAACTCTTCCAGGTCTGTTCTGGTGTCAAAATTCCACTGACCGTAAACACAATCAACCCGCCCACAAATAACAAATCCGTGGGGGCATTTCGGCGGAATTGCATAGCCAGAAAGATACTGGCAATGACCGCAAAAGCCAAAACCTGATGTAGAATGTCAACCACGTTTTATGTTTCTGTCAAGTTTCCGAATGCTTAGCAATTTAGTGAACTACAACAGCTCCATCTTCGCGTGATGGACCAGGCGACGAGTTCACACACGAAAGAAATCCTGGGACTTGACGGAGGTGACTCACGAAGACCGCCGGACTCAATTTCGTGCACCTTGTCGCTCGGATCGTCTCCAGTGGGTCCACCGAAATCATATTGTATCTAACGGCAAAGAGCCAACGCTTACCGAATTCAATCTGAATTTCAACTAGTTGATGTTATCTGAGTCTGATACGATCTGCGAGCCCTGATTGTTGATCTGCGTACTGTCGTCAATGAATTAATGCTCGTTCCAATCTGTCCTCTTAATTGCCCCATGAATTAACCTAGGAAACTGCGAACTATCCGCCGAGGTTTTTCCAACGATCGGATCGCCTCCCACTCTCATGCAACCTATAAGAATCTTAGTCGACGAACCCCATTTCTTGCTGGTAGACAAACCTGCGGGTCTGCTCACACAGGCCATTCCAGGCATCCCCGATCTGCAAAAAATATTGACAGTCCAAATCAAACAACAACTTGACCATTCCGGTCAGCCTTTTATCGGATTGCCTCATCGACTTGACCGAGGCACATCCGGCGTATTGTTGGTAGCTCGGAACGCACGATCTTTGACTCGGCTAAGCGAGCAATTCCATTCACGAAAAATTGAAAAATTTTACTTAGCTATCCTGGAAGGGAAATTGCCTCAAAACCTTGGAACCTGGGAAGATTTCGTGCGCAAAATACCGGACCATCCGCAGGCGGAAGTTACGCAAGCGAGCGTTCCAGGCTCCAAATACGCAACCCTGACGGTGCGCACCATCCTTCACCATGCCAGTGTTACGCTCGTTCTCATAAGATTACTCACTGGACGTATGCACCAAATTCGAGTCCAAGCAGCCTCACGTGGAACACCGGTATTTTCAGACACCCTTTACGGCAGCCAGTTGGCATGCCCCTTCCAATCTCCAAATTTGGAGAGTTCCGATTTTGGATCGATATCAAACACACTGCCACTCCCCCTGCACGCTTTGCGCATCGAATTTCGTCACCCCCAAACGGCTCGACCTACGCAAGGCACTTGCCCTATCCCGAGTTATTGGTCAGAACTATCTCCAAGCATTTTCTTGGCTGCCAAGGAGTTGGCCGATATAAGTTCACAAACGGAACCGAACATGTTCCTAAAGCAATATTTCAATTGAGCACAGCCGCCAATTTTTCTTGTGTAGTCGGCGACGAGAACTCCAACTTCCCAAAACCTGGCAATGCTCCCAGACTAACGGCTGCCTGCTGATGCTCCGCATAATTGGTGATCAGCATGACTGGCGTATCTTGCAAGTCCTCGTCAGTCTTAATCAGCTTCAACACTTCTATTCCATCCGAATAGTCTCGATCCAGTTTGCGATTTATCAAAACCAAATCTACTGTCGTGCTACGCAAGATATCTAACGCATCGGTCACTCCATGCGCTTGCAACACTTCCACATCAAAGCCAGCTTTCAGCATGCGACAAATGGCGGCGTGATCCGGCGCACAATTGCCCACGTCCAGAACCTTTCGCGAACTCATAGCCCCTCCAATTTCAGTTTCACTTCGTTGCATTACCACAGCGAGGCATAGTATCCCAATGCAACGGTTTTGAGAATAGTTGCCCACCTGATATCGAGATCCAGTTCGAGCAACCAACTTCCAAAAAGCGATCCAAAACTCATTTTTTGCGAATTCAACTTCGCGATTGGGATTTAGGTGTACCTCCCTAGCACCCTGCAGCTCGGCATTCATCGAGCGATCTCGACTATGCTAGATTAATGACTGCCGTAGTTTTGGCGTCTCATACTTTAGATAAGGCTGGAAAAGACTCAATGATCACGTCCACAAGATGTCCATCAAATACGCTTTTGCACATCATTTCCTTCCTATCAAGACCTTGGCACATGCTAATATACTGCAGCGCTATTTTCTGTGTCGGTTCATATGCCGCAGGCCAAACGTTTCATGAAGTAGCGTGTCCACAAACGCCTATCGAACTGAAAGAACTCCTGCGTCCGGGTAGCACAGCGATTCCTTTACTAAGCGCACATCGGGGAGGAGCAGGGCGAGGTTTACCCGAGAATTGTTTGGCAACCTTCGAGAACACTCTGCTCGATGGATTTACACTTCTGGAAGTCGATCCACGCAGAACTTCCGATGGACAATTTGTGTTGCACCACGACCCATCATTGACTCGAACCACTACGGGCTCCGGCCTTTTAAGTACCACAGCATGGCAACAGGTACAACAATTACAATTGAAAGACGTAGACGGGAATGTGACTCATCTTGGCATTCCCACGCTTAAAGATGCGATCCAATGGGCTTCCGGTAAATGTGTTCTAGTATTGGATAGCAAGGATGTCAGCGTGGCGGAGCGTGTCAGCCTAATTACGGATCTGAAGGCTGAAGCTACCACGATGATGCTAATTTACTCCTTAGCTGACGCTCAAGAATGCTATCGACTTAACCCGAAAATCATGATGGAGTACGCCATTACTACACAACGACAATTTGATCAATTTGATACCAGTGGCATACCATGGAGCAATATCGTGGCTTTTGTTGGTCACTCCAAGCCTACCAACGATGAACTGATCCGCGCCATTCATGCTCGAGGAGCGGCCTGTATGGCTGGCACTTCGCGTTACCTGGACAAGCAACTCATTGGTGCAGATGAAGCGACCCTACAAAAACTAAGAACTGAATACCGAAGTTTGCTTGAAATGGGCATCGATATTATCGAAACGGACACTCCGCATGAAGTCCGGCGATTATTGAACACACAGTTATGATAGGGCATTGAACTATATCCCTCGGCAACTGCCACGGAGACTAAAATAGCCCTCCTCCCATCATCCCTCCGCCCATGCCACCCATGCCGCCCATGCCGGATGATTCATGGTTGAATAGATCTTGTTGAGTTCGATCGGCATTCGAGTCGATAAAGATGCTTTGGTTACGATCATGCATAGCGGTAAATGTATATAGGATATCAAAGGCAGATTCTCCAAAACGCCTGGCTGGAACGTCTACGTCCCAGCGCAGAATTCCCGACCGTGAGTGCAGACGATGGAATTCTCGATCTTCACTTAGAGCGGGTAGACTGTCCTTGATTGAGATTGTCAATGCCTCGTTTTCTGAACTCTGCGGCATGCGGTCCATAACTCGCAAACTGACTGTGTCCGGCTTAAAGTTGGCGACTACGATCCGGTATCGGAATGTCTCAATGGCATTCCCGCCTTGAATCTCATGGGATTTATCTACCAGTTCGCGTCGCGTTCGCAGCTGTTGATCTGCGCCCAATCCAATGACCAGTGGCTGCCCGGAAGCTGTCGCGGGTAGCATAGTTCTACCCACGGCCCTTCCATCCAATGATATCGAAACAGGACCAGCTATAAGTCCGATGTCGGATGTATTCAACAGTTTTACTTCTCGGTAAGCAAAGCTGCTCAGTAGGGGAGTTACAACATAGTGCACCTCGCCTGGCAGAATTGCATCACGAACCGTAATCATCTGAGTTGTCGGCTGACTAGCAACGCTAACTGCATTCTCCACTTTATATACCTGGGCATCCGCATACTCGATTCCATCAGACGCCATAGCGCGGAGATGGCTTTCGGCAGTCTCGATTTCCCAGCTTTGCAAGCTCGAAGCTCTCGCATTCAAAGCTACGTCCCGCTGAAGTTCGATTTCCGAAATATTGCCATCTAGATTCAAGTCGTCTTCGACAGCATCCATCGATTCCCGCGGGAGCGACATGCTCCTACCCGCCAGGTCAAATTCATTCATCTTCGTGCCAAACTCAGACACAGAAGCTCGCAATGGCACCAAGACAGGAATCGTTGAACTCGCGTTCGGTGAAACTCCTGCTACCTCCAAAGCTACATTAGGCCAATCTTCGCCAGTTTCCTGAATAACCGCAGCGCCGAACTTTAATTCGTATTCAGACGACTCACTATTCGCGTAGAGTCGATAGTATGGCTGCCAGCTGCAATTGCCAACTGTGTAACTTATCCAGATCTGAGCTCGTGATTGAGGCAAACCTTGTACTTGAATCTCAAGTTGGTACTCTGAGTAACGTGTCGGCTCGATATCGTTCTCGATGCTCTTTTGAGTCTGACTAATAGTTAACTGGATCTTTTCTAGTTGGCTGGATAATTCAATTTGCTGATGAAGTAACTCGTTCTGCTTTCCTAATCCGTATTCGCTCAAATGTTCAACTGTCTCAGATTGTAAAGTTCCGTTTTGTAATCCGTTTCCCGCTTCCTTAGCACTAAATTGAAGCAATCGTTCCATGGTGGCAAGTTGCTGTGCGATTAAGGTTAGTTGCATCTCGAGTGACCTGCGTTGATCATTGAGACTCCCAAGCAAGTTTGCCGACTGCTGTTCTGCCGTATTGTCGTGTTGCGATTGCGATTCCTCTGGTGTCAGTGTCACGAGACGTCGACTAAGGACACGCACACCCGCGCTTGTAGTAATCTGTTCACTGCCTGGCAAAAAGCTCGGCGGCAGTTCGATAACGCGAAGCGTTGTGGCTTCAGCACTTGCAGGAATCTCCAGGTCGCGGGTCACCTTCGCCTGATCGCGAAATAGGGCAACATGCGAAATCACCCCCGAAACTCTTGCCGGCTGCGCTTGTAACTCGGTCTGCCAAATGGTCGCGAGCACTATTTGGCACAGAATCCACTGGGCAATTGGTTCATAAAACTTCGTCATATCATAGCGCCTCAAAATGATGGGTAAAATTTTTGATTCAAAATGGAGCTGGAAGTACCCTGGGATCAAACTCTGGGAGCTTTCGTTCTGGTAGGAGACCATGTACAACACTTAGCTGCTTGGCATCAGCGCGCCACTGGCGATGCAGTTTTCCATCTTCACGATTAGCTCTTGCCAATGAGCCGTTCAATTGATTCAGGAAACAATGAATTTGTAGCTGAGTCTGGTAGGAAGTGCTGACAGTTAACAGACGACGATCACCTAGGGCATGTAGATGAATAGTTGAGTTCCCTCCGTTATACAACCACGAATCCGGCTCGATAATTTGCATAATCAACTCGGTAAACGACGGATTGCTCTGAATACTTACGTGATTTGCTGCCAACGGCGTTACGTCGTACGTACGAATCACAGGTGAATCTTCGGCACCGCTTCGACTCGTTATTTCCAGTCTTCTGCCGCGCAGCTGGTAGGCCAAATCATTTGGTGTGAGAACTGACTGCAATCGAACTCCAATGGGACCTGCGGGTACATTCACCGTTTGCAGCAAATCCATGCCAACACCCTCACGATCTAATTCCATCTGGTTGATCCAAACTGGGCAAAACTGCTGCATGCCAGTAACGATCGAACCTAAGCTCTTCCCTCGCCAGTCGGTGTCGTCCCAACGCAACAAACAGTCTCCTAATGCATGTTCCTCAATAGTGGTCATATATGCATCCGCAACCGCATAGGAGATGCGTTTGCCGGCCTCCGAAAAGTCCGCCCAGATGCTGTTTTCCGTTAGGCCATTTTCCATTGACTGCTTCAAATCGCCCTGCGCTGTTGCCGTTTGCTGCAGCAAAATAAGACAAACCGTTATAGCGCCAACTAACTTGTTGCTTTGCAACATGGCTAAACGTAGTCTGTTCCGCAGGATCATTTAGATTCTTCCTGTACTGCAAAACTGTTCTATGTTGCAATGGAATGGCATCTAGCAGAATGGCAATTGAGATGCTGATACTCCGCATTCGCTTGTGGCAAGCGATACTGCAAATTGCTTGCCAATTAAGACGATTGATGTGAACAATCTCTGCCGCAAGCACAAGAACCGTGTGTACGTTGATTCAACGAATGGCAAAACCATTCGGTATTCGTTCCAGTAATCTTCTAAAGTTCACACACTAAGGTTCGATGGAGATCCAAAACGAACGTGGAGAACACGAAGGCCAGAATCGTTAATAGATTTCAGTGGCTCCAACACTATTTTTGGGCCACCGAGTCTGACGAGAATTTGAATCGCTTTTCGCTGAGCACACCAATCAACTGCCTTTTTTGTAGATTCGATACGCCCCGTCGCGATTTACCCCAGTCGCGATCTGCCTTGTCGCGATCTCAAGGTGCGCACTGTCAACTCTGACAGCTACACGGCTCCGGGGCCGCGCTGATTGGAATCAATCGTTATAGCTTCATCAGTAGGCAGCACAAAAATCTTGCCGTCCCCAATGTTCCCTTCTGAACCCGTTTTGGCGATCCGTTGGATCGTTTCCAACGTGCGCTCTAAGAAATCGTCATTTACCCAGATTTCAAGTGAAATTTTACGCAACATATTCACTGAATACTCTATGCCGCGATAGGTCGAGGTCTGTCCTCTTTGCCTTCCATAGCCTTGGGCGTCACAGATCGTCATACGCTCAACACCAATCAACTTCAGGGCCTCTTGAATCGCGTGCACCTTGGTTGGCTGGACGATGGCGAGTATCAGTTTCATCGTGAACTCAATCCCAGGGCAAGGAATTAAACGGCTTGGGGCGAAGCTTCTATTGAACAATAGATTGTCTAGAACAACCGATTGAACAGGATGCATGAGACTCAGGGACCGTCGGAATCGCGAAAACTACTCCATGGGTCGACTAACACCGATTCATATCTTATCAGGCAAGGATTCCTCAGAAAGCGGGGGTGTAAGCTTCAGAGGGTGTGGACTCGGCGGCAGGAGAGACTGTGCATCTAACAAACCCTCCAGTTCAGCCAAATGTTCAGGCAACAATCCGTGCTCGAGATAGTCTGCTTCGCGATCTGCTTGACCTGCCAAGGCCTCTGCCGATGTCACCATGTAATGTTCTAGTAGACGGTGATAGCGAACAACTTGCCTGGCTAAAGTTAGGCCGCGAGGGGTCAACTGAATCGTGCGGTCCGCTCCCAATACCACCACGCCGGACGATTGAAGCCGTTTGCAAAGTCGCCGGAGATAGGCCAACGACCAATCTCGTTGCTTGGCAAGATCGCCGAGCGGGACCGGTGAACTGGAACGATTTTCGATAGCTTCTGGCAGTTCGGAACGACATTCAAGATACTCACAGGCCACTCGCAACAAATGCTGCTGATCCTGCTGGTGGCGCAATCGTCGTTGACGAGCAAATTGCCACCAAACTCCACGTTCGGTACCGAATACGAAACTGATTGCAAACGCGCCACAGGCCAATAGCACGATCGTAGCCCCGCTCGGAAGCTTGTCTACTTCTGCACTTAGCAAGGTGCCACCAGCACAACTTATGGCGCCAATCATTGCGCTTATGATCAGCATGAGCGAGAGTTTGTGAGTCCAAAACCGAGAACTAGCTGCCGGCGTAACCTGCAAGGCTATAATCATCAACAAGCCTACCGCCTGCAATCCAACAACTGTTACCGCGACAACCAGCACCATGAGCAATAGATCCAGCAGCACCACCGGCCAGCCCTGGCTGCGCGCCAGCTGCTGATCGAAACACAATAGCTTCAATTCCTTTCCCAGGGACAATACGACGAGGACAATAAACAAGGCTGCAGCACCGTTGAGCCATACACTCTCACTGGTCATGGCAGCCGCTCGTCCGTAGATAAATCGATCCAGTCCACTGGCTTGTCCGCCCACGTGCTGCCCAATTTTTACCAGTGCGACTCCCGCACCAAAGAAAACGCTCAGTACAATTCCAAGGGCAGCATCTTCGCGGATCTTACCGGCGTGCCGCAGGGCAAGTACGGTTAATCCTCCCAGTGTGCCGCTCACAGCCGCACCCATAAGAATCACCGATAGCGATTTCTCTGCATCTTGCGCAGCAGTCCACAAAAACGCTAGAGCAACGCCAGGCAATGTAGCGTGGCTAATCGCATCGCCTAATAGAGCACGACGTCGCAGCAGCAAGTAAACCCCTAGCAAACCGCAAGCGCAACCCAAGAAAGTCGTCCCTAGCAAGACCACTCGAGTGTTGTATTCAAGTCCCAGGAACATAATACACGGCACCAAATCAACGTTGGGAAGAAACCAAATCCGACCGCTGGGCGATACTATACGCCCCCCTCTCTTAATCGCATGGCTTCTCCAATTTCCTCTAACAGCGTGAGTTTTCCGCCATAAGTTTTTTGTAGATTCTTTTGAGTAAAGACCTGTTTGGTCGGTCCAGCTGCAACTAAACGCATATTTAACAGTACTAGATAGTCAAAATACTCGGGTACGGTATGCAAATCGTGGTGTACTACGACAATCGTCTTTTCAAGTCGTTGCAATTCTCGCATAAGGGTAACAATCGCTTTTTCGGTCGAAGCATCGACCGCCGCAAATGGTTCATCCATCAAATACAGGTCGGCAGTTTGAACCAATGCCCGAGCTAGAAAGGTTCGCTGCTGCTGACCTCCAGATAACTGGCTAATTTGTCTTGCCGCTAGATGTTCTATTTCCATTCGACGTAGTGCGTCCATGGCAGCCATTCTTTGCTTGGCGCCAACACGGGCGAACCACCCCAATTCCCCATACGTCCCCATAAGCACAACATCCAATACCGTCGCGGGAAAATCCCAGTCAACACTTTCTCTCTGTGGAACGTAGGCAATTCTCTTTCGGTTCCTCCGAAATGCTTTGCCGAAAACCCGAATCTCGCCGGAGATCCTTGGTACCATGTCCACGATTGCCTTCAGCAGAGTACTCTTACCCGCGCCGTTTGGCCCCACAAGTCCAACCAATTTGCCGGTAGGTATCTCCAGCGAAACATTCCATAACACAGGCTTGCGTTGGTAGGCTACCGTGACATCCCGAACGACAAGTGGTAACTCGCCCGAAAAATTTTCTAGCACATTCTCACTGGACATCGCGAAAACCATTTTCTGGTACAGATGGACATCCCAGCGCGCGAGCGATGGAAGTTAAATTGTGATCCATCATGCCAATGTAAGTACCTTCATACGTGCCGCGGCTACCCATAGCATCAGAAAACAGACTATCTGCTATGCGAACAGTATGCCCCTTCGCAGCAGCCCCGCGAACTAGGGCCTCGATACTCTCTCGCGGAACACTACTTTCTACAAAAACAGCTGCAACGCGGCGATCTACCAACATATTCACCAATTCATTGATGCGTTTCAATCCTGCCTCCGATTCCGTGCTAATACCTTGTATGGCTTGCACTTCAATCCCATAAGCTCTACCAAAGTACCGGAATGCATCGTGCGAAGTTACCAACAATCTGCTGCGCTGAGGTATGCAACCAATCACTTCTTGGCCGTAGACATGTAACTTTTCCAATTTGCGCCGCAATTCAATCGCTCTAAGCTGATAGCGTTCAGCATTCGTTGGATCAAACTCTCCTAACGCATTAGCAATTACTTGCGTAGCCTGGGCCCACAAACTGACATCCATCCAAACATGTGGGTCCAAATGCTCCGATGCTCCCTCATCGTGGGCGATGGCCTCCGGTGGCAAACCCTCTCCGACTGCGACAGTCCGGTGGCGTTGGCTGGCTTGCTGAAGTGTCTGAGACATTTTGCCCTCTAACATCAGACCGCAATAAAATGTCATGTCCGCCTGCATGATTGCCTTACTATCATCCCTGCTAGGCGTGAATAAGTGGGGATCCACTCCTGCGTCCATGAGCTGTGTTACGTCTACTTCATCACCACCGATGTCACGCACCAAGTCAGCCACCATACCTACGGTTACGGCAATCCGAATTGGATAACTTTCGGCTCGATTGGGTACTGAGTTGCTTGACGAGCAACCACTGACCAAAACAGACAGCACCCACACCAATTGTCGATATAAAACTTGGCTATTTATTGATGGCAGACCGAAACTGCACTTTGACTTGCCTTCCAAAGGACCAACCCTTTCTGAGATGAGATCAGTTTTCGATCAATCAAAAATTATTTTTTTATCACTCAAAAACAGTTTTGACAATGCATCTATTCTGACTTATTGAAAAGGACGAATGGATTTGGCACACAACAACATACCCCTCAAACTATGTAATCATGATTTCCTATCGCTCGTTGAGTGCACTACCAAG
>JAGQOY010000226.1 GCA_020427005.1 Planctomycetales bacterium | reverse complement strand
AACTGGAATGGTCCGCCAAAGTCACGATTCCCAAACCACAATCCCACGAGGTACAAATCAAAACTAATCGTCAATTCGTCGTGAGGGGGAAGGGGGGTCGAATTGCTGCCAATCGTCAGCGAAACGTGGTCTTTGGCGAACGGTCCTAGATACTGTTCACCGCTTGGGCTGGTGGCGAGAGATTGACTTGTCCAGGCTTCCAGAGCGGGCGACGCACCACCAAAATCTACGCTGTAAACAGTCTGCGATTCACGCGTCATGGTGTCCTGATCGAGATCCAGAAGGACGGTTCCGCGCAATTGTCCTAGCGGCTTGGCGCGAAGTGCAGTGTCGTGAACTAGCGATTGTTGGAAATCAAGGAAAATATCTGCGTATGACGGTGATTCGAACTGGGCTTGAGGCTCCACCGCAACACGATATTCCCCTTGAGGCAATCCAGCGAAAGTGTACTTACCATTGCTGTCGGTAAGCGTGGCCGGTTCCGTCAGTTCGCGATGACCATTCCTATTGCTGTCGAGGTAAACGGTCCAAAGGTCTTGCCCGAGCTCACCGGACTGTTGAATTCCGTCTAAGTTTTCGTCATCGAATAGCGTACCCGAAATCGTCCCCGTCAACACAGAAGCGACGTTTACTGTAAGTGTCTGTTCGTCAATTCCACCTCGACCATCTTCGACACGGACCACGAAAGTCGCAACCTGGCTGGGTGCCAAACCGGGAACCCGTTGCGGTGCAAAGGTGCCGGAAAAATGCCCATCATTACGTTGGATCGATGAATCAACCACCGAATCGGAATCACCTTCTTGAAATCGATAATCCGCGATCAACCCTGCTGCGTTCGGGGCAACCAACGTGTGCATATCCTGCCGAATGTTCTCCACCGTTCTCGCATGATCCCAGATGCGTAACTGCGTCATGCTACCGTAGAATTCTTCGCCGTTCGTACTGCCTAGAATGAGTGGATTATTATCGGTCTCGATGATGCTGCTCGTGTGAAACGAGGTGACTACCACACCGTCAATGAAAAGAAACAAGTCGCCACTTGCCACGTCGAAAGTCATCGCCAGGTGATACCATTGACCCACATTGGGAGTCCATGCGTATCGGGCGCCAAGGCTCGGATCGGTGCCGACACCAGCGCGGAGTGTGCCGAAGACATAGTCCATGGCGAACGAATAGTCGAAGCCGCGATTTAGCTTTTTGCTAATTAGTTTGGAATTGACACCGACTCGATCAAAGAGAAACCAACCTTCTGCCGTGACAGACGAAACGTTCAGCGATCCACTGTTCGGTACAGTCACCGACCGCGACTCGCCCAGCGTCCGAGACATCGCTAGGGCTTGTTCACGAGGATCCCAAGTCACCGCGCCCGTGATGGCATCGATGCTGGCCCCATCCGGTCCCGCTACCAAGCGATAACGCAACGTGTCGTGATCGCGGTCGATCGCATTCACTTGAAAATGTAGGCTTTCCGACGCGGAAATTGTTGTATTGGGATCAGAAGTGAATACAGGAGGGGCATTGGTTCGTGCTGGTTCGACGCCAATCGAGAAAACTTGTTCCGCGATTCCCCCTTGTCCGTCGCTGGCGCGCAATAGAACGCGTTGCAGACCGACTTGATCCGAATTAGGTGCCCAGCGAATCTCGCCCGTGGCAGCATCCAAGATCATGCCCCCCGGACTATCGATCAATTCATATTGGATGGGGTCGTTATCCGGATCAACGGCCAACGCGTCGTAGCGATAAATGTGAGTGGGGTCGAATCGATTGAGAATCACGCTGGCCGTATCATCGCCAGAATTGGTGACCAACAAATCGAGTCGGCCATCACCATTGGCATCTTGCGCGACGAGCGAACTTGGAGTTTTGCCAGCGCGAATTCGCTGTGGACGCGAGAACCGAATCAGTCCCATGCCGTTGAAAATCGCGACTTGGTCGTCGTCTGGAAAAGTCATCGCGAGATCGACGAGTCCGTCTTGGTTGAAATCTCCCGAAGCGAGTTGTCCGATCGAAGCACCAACATCCAAATAGAATGGCTGGCCAAAGTTGGCCGCGCCGTCGCCAAACAGGAACATGACGCGCTGGCTTCCTGGCAGGACAACGGCCAAATCCAATTCTCCGTCACCATTGATGTCCATGACGTCGAATGACGCGGGTTTTTCACCGATGGCAATGGGCAGAGGCGCAGCAAACTGTCCCTGCCCGTCACCCAACAATACAAAAGCGGCGTTCAGTCGATCGTCCGCGACCAACACATCCAGCGTGCCGTTGTGATCGACGTCTCGGACCTCGATATCGGTAAGTGCCTGACCCACATCAAAATCACTGCGTACATAGCTGTCTGCCGACGCCACGAGCACGGATATCGATTGCCCAGTGCGATTCGCGGTAATAATGTCGGGTAATCCGTCGCCATTCACATCGCCTGTCGCGACCGCGACAGGTCCGGCGTCGACCAACAAGTCGGGTTGTCGCTGAAACTGCCCAAGATGATCGCCGAGCAATACAGTGACATGTGCATTGCTGTTATTAATGGCCACCACATCCAACCATGGATCGCTGTTGACATTTGTCGTGACAATGCTGGTGAGACCGTCGCGCTGCGCGGATAGGAGACTGAACGCCCCGGGGTTCGCTTCGGGCGAGTGGAAAACAATGTCTTGACGTCCGTCGAGATCAAAGTCCCCTAAGACAAACGTGCCATTGCCAGCTTGCACATCGTAATGTTCGGCAGGGGAGAATGTCCCATCGCCAATGCCCCGTCGAATCGACAGTCGGCCTCGATTTAGATTGCTAAAACCATCGCCCGATGTGATGAGGTCGAGATTGCCATCGCCGTCCAGATCATACAACGTCACGCTAGAGTACGAATCGAAGTAGGCATCCTGAACGTAGTCTCTTGCTGGTTCAAACTCTCCGTTAGGCTTGCCAAGTAAAACGGCGCTGTGGAAATAGGCGCCTTTCACCACGATGTCGTTCAGGCCGTCGTGGTTGAGATCACCGGATGCGGCCCACTGCGGACTTGTTACCAACGACTGTTCCAATACCAACTGCGGGGCCGCCGGTGTATTCAAGGTGCCATCACCGTTTCCCGAGAAGATCCACAACTCGGCGGGAGTCGTCGTCGTTTCTCGCGGTAATATAACCGCGATATCATCGATGCCATCCGCTGTAAAATCATCTACGGTCAACGCACCTGGGCCTCGACTGACTAACTTGCGATCGGATTGGACAAAGGTACCACGGTTGTTGGGATCGTAGAGCCAAATTTCTACGAACGGCCCGGCTCCGAATGCGCCACTGCTGCCAGCCGCGAAGTCGATGTAGCCGTCGCCGTTGAAATCGCGCGGAATCACGATATACGATCCGGCGAACCCCCCAGGGACATTCATCGCGAAGGTGATTTCAAACGAACCATCTCCATCTCCCATCGCGGCCAAGTACCGTCCCGCCGGTCCACCCTGAATCCCGTCGTTTCCCAACCAGAATACATCTAGTTTTCCGTCATGATCGAAATCCGCCGTGAATCCCTTGGTAAGAAACTCGTTGCCGATGTTCGGAGTGGCCACGATTTCTGGTTGGAACGTGCCGTCACCGTTTCCCAAACGTGTAAACGAACTTCCTTGAACGCGTGGGCCCCAAACATCCAACAATCCGTCGTTGTTAAAATCACCGGCCAGAACAAACGCTACGTTTGCATTGGGTTGCGGATTCACGGTCATGTCATACGGAGCCATGAGCTGGCCGTTCCGTTCGGCCAACAACACGGTCGCCCCGGAAAAATCGCGGTTTTGGTTTCTGTTCGTCGCGACCGTCAGGACGTCAAGCATACCGTCGTGATTGTAGTCTCGTGTAAATAGACCTAGTGGAATTGCCGTATTGGTATACGAGCCTTCGGTTCCGGAAGAACTATCGTAATACGTCGTCACGTCAAATCGGCCCGAGCCATCATTCAAGCCGACGAGCACGCCGAGATTCTGCGTATAGTTGAAACCGTAACTCATCAGGACGACGTCTAGATCGCCATCGCCATCGAAGTCAATCGGCTGGTTGTTGCCTAGCGTATTGCCCGGACGCGGTGGAAACGCGCGTGCCGCATCGGAGTATGTAAAGCTGCTTCCGCTTCCGTCTCCCGCGTAGAGGCCGAGCAGCCCTTGACCGTCGATTACTCCGTAGACAATGTCCGCATTTCCATCGCCGGTGAAATCGGCAATGGAAACGTAAGTCGTATTGGTGGGGCCAGAGTTGGCGAATGGGATGGTCGATGGCAAGGTCACACTGGCGGTAAACTGGGCGTCGCCGTCGTTCAAGAACACGTGCAGACTGCGCCCGTTCCAACTGCCAAGCACTATGTCCTGATCCCCATCGCCGTCCAAGTCACCGAAGGCGAATGCCCGGTCAATGAATATGACACCGGGTACGGACAAGATCTCCTGATAAGGGCCAAAGTGCCCGGATCCGTCCCCTAAGCGAATACCGAACGAACTACTACTCGCGTTTTCGGCTAACAAGTCAAGCTGCCCATCGTCGTTAAAATCCGTCACGAGAAAGTAACTGAGTGGTGTCGCGTTGGTCGACGCAACAGGATCAGCCATCGTGCCATCGCCCAGTCCTCGGAAAAAGAGCAACTGTTGTGCGGTGAAATCATTTCCCAAGACGTCAACAACACCGTCACCATCGAAGTCAAACACCTGCAACGAAACCAAGCCCGGTTGAGATTCCTGAGGGACCGCATTTGGTACCGTGTAAGAAACCGCTGGTTCAAAACTCCCGTCGTCCCGGCCTAAAGCCACTTTCAGGCTCCTGTGACGCACCTCGATGGCGCTGACATCTCGGTCCGCGGATTTTTGCGAGCTGACGAGGTCCAATATGCCGTCGCCATTCAGGTCGCCTTGTGCAAATCCTTCGATCTGGTTCCACGAGTTGTATCCGTAACTGGTCAAGCCGAGATCGACGTCATAGCCGGTTTGTAAATACTGATCAGCCCGTGGCGGTAAGCCGACGCCTATGTTCTGGGGCAGAGAATACTGATCATGGCCCAAGCCGTTGATAAAACTCAGCGACTGATCTTGCGCATTGATCGCGACTAACGATAACTGGCTGCTCGTGCCCAACGCACCCACAGCCAAGCCCATGGGCTCTGCCCCGGTAGCAACCGTCACAATATCAAACGATCCCGCGGCCACTGCCTCAGTCCCCGGCGACGTTACAAACAATGGCGGTCGATTCTGTAACGACTCGAAAACTTGCAATGAGAATTCTTGATCGACGTAAAGACCATATCGATCCATGGCCCGAATCGTTATGGAAACCGTGCCGATGTCCTCTTGGGCTGTGTTCCAATCCACGCGTCCGGTCACGGAGTCAATCGTCAAACCCTCCGGGCCACTGACCTTCGTGTATACGAGTTGCGGATCAATCGTGGCGATTGCCTGAGCGTCATAGCGATATGGCCTGCCGGCTTCGATCGATGTCTCAGGTCGTGTTCGAAATCCTGCCGGGCCAGGATTCAATTGACCGTAAATCTTCAACTGAAATTGAAAACGTTGATTGGCATTGTTCAAGAATGCGAAATCTGGACCAACGATCGAAGCACCCGACGCAAGAGGTTGCAGATTCAGTAGGTCCGTAAGATTTACGTAGGGGCGACCGTCTTTTAGTATCCCATCTGGATGTAGCATAAACACGTTTGGGTCCGTGAAGTTCTCGAAAACAGCCACAAGTGGTCCGAGAACAGCCTGTGAACCAACGTTCATCAAGCTGGCTTGCGATACTAGGCGAGTCTTGTCTGAATTCAGGCTAGTTCGTCCGTATTCGACGTCGAATGATCCGGTCAGATCAACCAACTGTTGAATATCGAAACCGCTTTGCGCAACGACTCGTGAATTAGCCAAGGATTCCGAGGCCTGGAGTGTATCATTCGGCAACTCGACGAATTCGTATCCGCGGATAATAACACTTGTATTGTCATCGCCATCGTTGTTTACCAATCGAGCGAGCACCCGAATCTCGGTTCCGGGACTCAATCCCGAGAGATCAAATGTAACTTTGGAATCAGTACCAGTTGGTTGGATTATGGACCACGTATCGTGTGCAGAGACAGGTTGCAACCCTTCTGTCCAGTTGAAGGCAGCCGGTCGAGATGAGCTCAGTGGATTTGAGATCGGTGAACCGTCCGCCGCCGTTACAATCAATTCGAATGCATCGCGAATCTCATGCATTGCGCTAGAATCAAATTCGGGTGCTTGAAAGGAAACTTGCAAGCCAGGTTTGCCAGCTGGAATTCGCAGCACTCGATCCAGTTCTGTGGAAAAGGAAGTGCCTTCTAACAGCTGCGGTGAACATGCAGCGTTAGCAAAAGTACCTCCGTCAGTAGAAAATCCTCCAACAACGCCGGCTCCGAATCGGTTGATATAGTTTATCACTAGCAACGCATCGATCGGTGAAACGTGTCCGTCGCAGTTCGTGTCAACATGACGCTGTGGCAGTCCCAAATCGTCTTGCTTAGGCAAGAGACTTGGTAGATTCGGGTTGTTCAACCAGTTAATAACTAGCAATGCATCAATTGGACTGACTAACGCTGGTTGATCAGAGGTAACATCCAATGGAAAAACGGGGTTGTTCCAAACTGCCGCGACAAGCAAATCTCGCCGTTCTAGCAATTCCATAGCAACCTTGCGTCGACGGCGTTTTTTGATTTGGGTAAACCGTGATTTAGAAATTGCACGCTGAACCAGAGATTGGTCGGAACGCAATGGCATGATGGTGAAATACTCTAAGAGTGATTGTTGTGGCCATTTTATTGAAATCTCGAAGTTGCCAAACCTTCGACTACGAGATCAAACATTAGAAATGGACCACTCAAGCCATATGTCCCAGTTCTTACTAATTCACTGGTCACATGACTTGATTTACGGGCGATTTGAGGGGAGAAGATAGGACACGAATTATTATCCATCGGGCTAAATTGGGATTCAAGATGTAATCTTAGGATGTTCTTTGTGGGGGCATCTCAAGGAATCCTGTGCAAATGCGATATGTGAGATTTTCTTCAAAGTTGAATGCTTCTGCGCAAGAACAGGGCGGTGAAGTCGGACAATACCTATGTGAACACTAAACCCAAAGCGAAAATGCAATGCCCGCAAGTCCACCAGAAACACGCGCCAGTCTGATTTTGCGCCTGCAAAATGCCGACGACTTGGCGGCCTGGGATGAGTTTGTAGGAATGTACGGACCGGTCATATTTCGCGTTGCCCGGAGTCGAGGATTTCAGTCGGCTGACGCCGAAAACCTTGTGCAGGAAGTTCTTTTGGCAGTTTCACAGTCGGTCACACAGTGGCTGGAGCGTGATGACCGAGGCAGCTTTCGAAAGTGGTTGCTTGCGCTTGCTCGCAATCATGCGGTCAACATGCTCACGCGGCGAACTACTCGCTCGATAGGACGGAATGATTCGGAGTCACGCCGGCTGCTCGATGACAAGCAGGCTGCCGATGAAGTTTCTGCGCTCATCGATATTGAATATGACCGTACTGTATTTCGCTGGGCTGCAGAACGAGTCCGGCAAGTTGTTGCGGAAAATACCTGGCAAGCGTTTTGGTTGACGCATGTTGAAGGTTTGACGATCGATCAGGTAGCCAAACAACTTGGTACGAGAGCAGCCAACATTTATTTTGGCCGTAGCCGAGTGATGTCACGAATTCAGGAACAGGTCAAACAATACGAGGACAGCCATGACTGAACAACTTGTCGACTGCGATGATCGCAAACTCCTTGCCGCACTCCGTTGCGACGAACAAGAATTGCCAGACTCGATGGCACAGCATATCGAACAATGCGCACATTGTCAGACGCGACTTGGAGAGCTTGCCGCGACGGAGGAAGGTTGGGAAAAAGTAGCGGTGGCCTTTTTAAAGCGGGACCAGTCCTCACAGATATTTGATTCTGACGACTACCCGCGCGGATTGGTCCGCTGGACGGAGCAGACGGCCGCCTGGAGTGAGTCGATGGTCAAGCCACTGCTCAATCCGCCGACGCACCCTGAGATGCTCGGACGTTTGGGGCGTTACGAGATCGAACGTCTAATTGGCTCAGGTGGGATGGGGATCGTATTCAAGGCCTACGACACCGAATTAAATCGTACCGTTGCTATCAAAATGTTGGCACCCTATTTGGCAACAAGTGGTGCCGCTCGTAAGCGATTTGCTCGAGAGTCCCGTTCTGCGGCAGGCATTGTTGATGACTACGTCGTGCCAATCCACAATGTCGAACCCGAGAACGATCCACCGTTTCTCGTGATGCAATATGTTGCTGGCGGTTCCCTACAAGAAAAGATCGATCGTTGTGGTCCGCTGGAAATCACCGAGATTGCGCGTATCGGGCTTCAGGCCGCGAAGGGACTGGCCGCTGCTCACGGTCAAGGACTCATTCATCGCGACGTAAAACCGTCGAACATTCTGCTTGATGAATGTGTAGAACGGGCCTTGTTATCAGATTTCGGACTGGCCCGAACCGCACATGATATTCGACTAACGCGAAGTGGCTTTCATCCCGGCACACCCCACTACATGTCGCCCGAGCAGGTTCGCGGCGAGTCGATCGATGGAAGAAGCGATTTGTTTTCGCTCGGTTGCGTACTGTACGCAGTGTGTACCGGACGTCCTCCATTTCGCGCTGATTCCGGCTATGCAGTCCTCCGTCTCATCACCGACGAGTCTCCTCGACCGATTCGAGAACTGAACGCAGATATTCCCGGTTGGCTGGAGCAAATCGTGATGAAGTTGCTCGAAAAGAATCCCGCTCAACGTTTTCAATCCGCCGAAGAAGTTGCGATAACCTTGGGGCATTGGCTCGCCCATCTGCGACAACCACACTTGATTCCTGCACCAAAAGCAGTCGAATCCAAGGTTTCAAAGCGACCAGCAAACCATAACGGCATGTTTAAGTTTTTGTTGAAGGCAGCCGCAGGCCTACTTATTCTATTTTCTGGCATCTTGATAGTTCTAGAATCCGTCAAAGGCACGATTCGCATCGAGAGTGAAGTCGATAGCGTTCCGATTCGCATTATCCAAGGTGATCGGGTGGTCGACAAATTGACCGTTTCAAAATCTGGATTGGGAGTTCGCGTTACTGCCGGGGAATATGTTGTGAAAATCGACGGGGAGTTTAAGGGAGTTGATGTAGCAGACGGTGCTGTCACGGTCGGTGTACGGGAACAGAAGGTCATTCGTATCCTGCAAACACATAATCCAACACATCAAGAGAACCTCGCGGACGATTACCGTCATGGGGCTGATGTTGGCGGCCGAGCGGAAGACAACCAGTACCTGGTTTGGGAGGACGAAGACCAAGTTCGGCTTAGCCACTGGTTGGCACAATCGGTTCAGTTGTCTGACCAAGAACAAATCGCCATCAACGATTTATTGAGCGCCACGTGGCGCAAGTACATTGCTCTGGAAAAGGCATACACGGCACCTCTTCGAACTCCCGAAGGTCATTTCATCGCCAAGGTCGGCGTCACTGAGACCGGGAACATCCCGGCAGGTTTTGCCTTAACTCGCGAACGGCTAGATGATGAATTCTGGACAGGCCTGGACAAGATTGTGTTCGGAAAGCAGCGTGAACTGCTTCACGCGTTATCGACGAAACGAGGCCACGGAGCGGGTGACGACACTTGGTCAGCGCGACCCGCGGCGTTTCCGTCGTTGCTGGGTTGGCGAGACGATTGGTACCAGGCAAAAATAGAAATCTGGACGAAGGGAACATGGTTTCACTGGTCTGTCTCAACGAAGCAAAACTCTACTTCAGGTGACGGCCAATCGCTCCCACCGGAATTGCAGCACTATTATGAACTGTGCCAGAATCATTTCAGTACTCTAGATTCTCGGAAGGTTTTTGAAGGCATTGGGATAACTGACGAGAAGTGGAAAACTCGTGGTTACTTTGCCATGGCAGGGAAATTGGTTGTGCGCATGCGTCGTGACGGTTCCAAAAACTTAAATATCACCTCTGTCGATTTACCTGCAGGTTCCTTCACGGTCGAGTTTTACCCAACATCCGAAACTGAGGCTATTGGGAGGGAGATGGAAAACGTCCGGATGGTTGTAACCACTGCTGATGAGAAGAGCAATGAGTGGTTGATTCCCGCCATCGATTTTAGCCCGAACAAACCGGCTGGACGCCTCAAGATCCGTTATGGGTTTGGCGATGATGGACCGATTCGAGGCGACAACCAGATTCACTTCGCGGACGTTGTTTCCACAGAGGGTGCGACGGAACCGGTTTATTTAGTTGCCGAACAGACAGGCGATGTTGAGCAGCTAGAGGTTAGCAGCGGGCTGCGCTGAGACAACTCGCGCCGCGAAAGTGTTCCTGTCAATTGAAGGAAACTTCATGGGTCGTGGCAAATCCAGTGGGTACCGTGCAGTCGTTGGAGTTGAATGGGCTCGCGGGGACGGCACTCGTTGGGATGGCATCGGTAGCCTGGGAACGTCAATAGTGTTAAGCTTTTAAAGAATGCCTGGTCCTGGATACGGACGGTTCGTGCAGCCCTATAGACCATGATGAATGCGGTAATGTTGAGTCGAGCAATTTGCCTTTGCGCTGGCCTTATGGCAGGAGGATTTCTTGTACATGCCGAAGCGGCAAGGATAGATCGGCCCAACATCATTTTTGTTATGGTTGATGATCTTGGTCCAGAGTGGGTTAGTTGCTATGGGGCCGAAGACGTTGAAACACCCAATATCGATGACCTTGCGACGAACGGAAT
>JAGQOY010000225.1 GCA_020427005.1 Planctomycetales bacterium | reverse complement strand
TCGTCCCCCGTTTGGACATTAGCTTTTTCGGATGTCGTAGCTGGTGAGGCGGAATTCTGTAGCGGTTCTTGAGCACTGCAAGACACCGACACTACCAGTCCCAAAATTGCCTGCAAAAAACGTTTGACGTCACTGTTCCGGTAGAGTCTCAATTTTTGTTGTGCAACCATTCCAGACTTTTTCCATTGATGCGTAAACGGCTAACTAGGAGTTAATTCCTCTTAGGCGAACGGCAGGAATAAACGACCCAACCCGAAACGTAAATGAGGGATTCTTGTTCGGTCCCTCGCTCAAGCTTCGGGTCAGGATTGGTAGATTTTTTTTTGCCGCTCGCCTTAAGTATAGGGTAAAGCCTCTTCCGCGTGAATATTCTTAGACCTTTCCCCCCTTAGGGCTGGTAAAAGCGATCCGAGGGTTTTCAAGTAATCGACAATGGAAATCGACATGTTTTTTGGCAACTGGTTGGATGATTCATTTCAATTCGGCACTAACTTGTCCAGCAATAGGTTGGGAGAATTGGCAGGCAGTTGTTTGCTAGGGAATGGGGTTTCGGATAGGAAACGAACTTGTATCGCGATCTCATCCTGGAATAGACTTCTGGCCTCCTGCAACGCTGCCTAGCTTTTAGATTTTCACTTGCCTTCTGTGAAACTGAAATTTGGTCCATGGTTAGATTCAAATTCCCCTTTTTCGCAACCAAAACTTTCCGTGTTTGTGGATTTCTGCTGATCATTGAATTCTGTGTGCCATGGAGATTCATGATTAGCGCCAGCGAACCCATGATGTGGCGTTGGGAAAACAGTATTGGCAGATTCAAAATTCACTGTGATTTCGAACCCCAACATGTTCGCAGGCTGGAAGAGGAATTACAGTCTCTATCCCATGAGATTTCACAAACTTTGGAAATTGAAACAATTGGAGAGCCCATTCACATCGTGCTTTTTGAAAAGGAATTTGAGTACCAACGTTATTTGAAGCACTACTTTCCTAGTTTGCCTGAGCGACGAGCGATCTTCATTCAGGATCGAGGTCCTGGCATGCTATTCGGATTTTGGCACAGTGAAATCGATACCGATATCCGGCACGAAGTGACCCATGCGTTACTGAACGACCAGCAGCACGGTTTGCCTCTTTGGTTGGATGAAGGAATTGCCGAATACATGGAGGCCCCTCTTGCTCAACGCTTCGCGGGGCATTTGTACTTGTCCAAGTGTTGCCTGCAATTTTCAGATGAGACCCCACCGGATCTCCAACGACTCGAACAAATTACATCTTTGTCTGAATTTGGAGACCTAGAATACCAGCAGAGTTGGGCCTGGATACATTTTTTGCTCCATCGAAGTCCGCGGACTCGGCAGTTGCTAGTTAGTCATTTGGCTGATCTGAGGTCCGGTAAAACGACAGCGCCAGTATCTCGAAAACTATGGCAATGTCTTCAAGACCCGTATAGCGAGTTTACGGAACATTTTCGAGCTATCCATCTGGGGCAATTAACCCGCATCCATGGTGATGAACATTCCTCCGAACCCCGATAATGTGTTTTCTCACGTCCCTCTGATTCGTCCAAGAAAACAAATTAGTTATTGGCAGACACGTAATCGGTGCAAACCTGTCATCGGTGTAATCGTCGTAACTTGTGCGTACGGAAAAGTTCTGGATGCACTAAGTGAAACTCATCCCGCCGTACGATAACTTTAATTCGGAGGGACATTTGGCCCAAAAGCGGCCACCTTCGTCGGTCTGAGAGTCTCAAAAAAACTATTGAGTAACTATTGACTGTTCAATAATTGAATCCTCTGTGAAGTTGCATTGCGTTATCGCAATTTAGGTGGAGTGACAAATGGAGTTTGACCGCAATCGTTACTTTATGATTGGTGTCCTGCTCTTCTTGCTGGGAATCCAATTCCGAATGGTAGACAACTTTGTGCTCAATGAATCTAGCACTAGAGCATTAGCGCGGATTGCGAAAGACACTCAACTCGCATCCCAGGATTTTGGTACCGAATTGTATTTGAACGTGCACCCTTCTCCGAAGAAGAAGGTCGATCCTCCGAATTGGTTGGGTTGGGCATTGTTGACTGCCGGCGGTGTGATTGCACTTCACGCCATGGTTCTGCCTCGGAATAAAGGTTAGACGCCAGTATCGACAAGGGGAATCCAATGGGACGATTCAAGAAAACGCTGCTTTCAGTTTTGGGTTCACCCTTTTTTTGGGTTCTATCCTGCATGTTAGCAGCTGGCATTGCCAGCAACATGACAGCTGGTGCTTCGGAGAACGGCGTTGGTAAGGCTGAACAAGAAGAAAACTCCGTTGATGAAGAAAAGAAAGTAATGCGTGAAGGAACACGCATTGAATCTCAAGTGGCCAGGTGTCAACTCTCTGGCGAACGTCTCGTACTTAGTTTCGAATCCTTTCAGGTCATTGCTTTGGAAAATTTGGCAACTCAGCGTATGTTGAAAGCCATGAACGATGACCCTAATGATGTTCAGTGGCAGATAACGGGCGAAGTAACTGAATTTCAAGGACAAAACTATCTTTACGTTCATCGCGTAACAAGAGCCTCAAAGAGCAATTAACATTTTGCTCGCTAGTGGTCTTTTATGTGTCTTTAGTTCATTGGCCATCGACTATACTGTCATTCTATGGGTGGCTGTTATAACGTGGAAATCATTTCCATTTCCTTATTAGCGTTTGCATGGCAATGCATTTTGACACTTTCGGGCGACTTGTCTCGCGACCAATTTGGCGTGGATGCTTCATAGTTTTTGCTGCTTTAAGTAGTAACAACGCTCTGTATGCAACCGACGAAATTGAATTCAACCAAGATATTCGTCCCATTCTTTCGGACCGATGTTTTGCTTGTCATGGTCCTGATGCCAACCGTCGAGAAGCTGACTTGAGGTTCGATGAATACGAGAACCTCATCCAGGACCGAGGTGGGTATAGTATTGTCGTTCCTGGAGATAGTACGCAAAGCGAACTCTGGAAGAGGATCCAATCCTCCGATGCAGAAATTCGTATGCCACCTCCGGATTCGCAAAACCCCTTGAGTACTACTGAAGTCGAAAGGCTCAAGCAGTGGCTCGACCAGGGGGCAAAGTGGCAGGGGCATTGGGCCTACGAGCCAGCACGATATCAGTTGCCCGCTGCCGACAGTATTGCCAACTATTCGGCTGCAGGTAATTGGATTGATAGTTATATCGCAGCAGTTGCAGTTCAAGTTGGCGGAAATTTCTCGGCCCAGGCAGATCGGAAAACACTACAACGACGATTGTCGTTTGATTTAACGGGTCTACCGCCTAGTGCGGAGCAATTGGCTGCATTTCCTCTCAGCGATGATTCAGAGTCCTTAAACCATTACATCGAACATCTATTGAGTACACCGGCATTTGGTGAAAGAATGGCCATGTACTGGCTCGATCTGGTTCGGTTTGCTGACACGGTTGGTTATCATGGTGACCAGGATCACAATATTTCTCCATATCGTGATTATGTCATTGATACGCTCAACGATGATCTGGCCTTTGATCAATTTTCTCGTGAACAACTGGCTGGTGATTTGCTTCCGCAGCCCACCGACGAGCAGATCGTAGCCACGGGCTACAATCGCTTGTTGCAAACATCTCACGAAGGTGGAGTTCAGCCCAAAGAGTATTTGACCATCTATGCTGCCGATCGCGTACGCAATTTTTCAGCAGTTTGGATGGGAGCGACAATAGGCTGTGCTCAATGCCACGATCATAAATACGATCCGTATACAGCGGAAGACTTCTACGCCTTATCGGCGTTCTTTGCTGACATTAATGAAGTAGAGCATTTCAAAGTAGGCAGCAATTCGTTACCGTCAAAGCGTCCACCGGAACGACAATTCCTGAGCCGATTGGAGCGGCTTCAAATCGAGCAGCTAGAAAGGCGAAAGTCGAATCTAAGTCCGACAGAGACTGAGAATGAGATTCAGCAGATCGAAATGCAGCTGGACTCAATACGTTCTCAGGCTCGCATGTGCATGTACAGCCAGTCTATCGAACCCCGACCCATTCGGTTCCTTGCTCGCGGCAACTGGCTCGATGAAACAGGACCTTTGATGAATCCTACTGTTCCAAAATTTCTCAGCTACCAAACTAGTCAAGTCTCCGGTCAACGGCTAACGCGGCTGGATTTGGCGAATTGGTTGTTCGATACTGAAACAGGCATTGGCACATTGACAGCCCGGGTTTTTGCCAATCGCATGTGGATGCTGTTTTTCGGAAGAGGTCTGGCAGTCAACGTAGACGATTTGGGTGGTCAGGGCTCGCCACCTTCACATCCTGAGTTACTTGACAGGCTGTCTCTGGAATTCATTCGGTCTGGATGGGATATCAAGTGGCTGGTGAAACAAATCGTGCAGTCTAGAGCCTACCAACAAAGCTCGCAAAGCACTTCTTGGCATCGCGAAAATGATCCTCAAAATCGGTTGTTCCTGAGGCAATCGCGATATCGTTTGTCGGCCGAATTTGTTCGTGATTGCGCCTTAACATACTCTGGCCTCTTGGTTTCCGAAATTGGCGGCGCGAGCGTTAAGCCTTATCAACCCCCAGGATACTATCGACACTTGAATTTTCCTGAACGGGAATATGAATCTAACAAGGATACGGGACAATGGCGGAGAGGAGTGTATGTGCATTGGCAACGCCAATTCTTGCATCCCATGCTCCGCGCAATGGATGCTCCCACTCGAGAAGAATGCACTGCTCAGCGCCCTGTCTCCAACACGCCTCTAGCGGCATTGGTTTGGCTAAACGATCCAAGTTTTGTGGAAGCCGCCCGCAGCTTAGCCATTGGTTCCGTGTTTGAATTTCCGACCCGAACTCAGAATGGCCTCACACCCGCACAAGTGCGTTCCATAGTCCGCGAAATGTTCAATCGCGTAACTGGTCGCTTACCTGACATGGAAGAAACTCAATTATTAGTCGAACTATACTCCGAGTCTGCCACATACTACGATCAACACCAGCTGGAAAGTGATCAAGTTGTGCAAATTGGCAATCTAAAGGTCGACTTGCCGGAAGTGGCTAATTCGCAGCTTGCGGCGTGGACCACAGTTGCACGGGCAGTTCTCAATCTCAGTGAAGCCTATTGGCGAGAATAGCGGGCTAACGGCAGGGGCACTTAAGCTCCGTAATCAGCCAAGGCTTTAATCCTCTTGGGTACCGAACAAAGTAGCTACTACTCGCCTGCTGGTTGCGTGATCGCGATGTTCACAAAGATAAATCCCTTGCCAAACGCCCAGCGCGAGTTCGCCCCGCGAAATTGGAATAGTCAACTGACAGCCAAGTGTGCTGCTTTTCACATGTGCAGGCATATCATCTGGGCCCTCACATGTATGAATAAACGGAAGGTCGTCGGGGCAACAGTGATTGAACGCAACCTCTAGATCTCGACGTACGTCAGGGTCTGCGTTTTCATTAATTGTTAGGCTAGCGGAAGTATGCTGAAGAAAGAGATGAAGCAATCCGACTTTCAAGCCCTCGATTTCCGGCAGTTCGTCGCAGATTTCGTTTGTTATTAAGTGAAAGCCGCGAGCCCTCGCACGCAAAAGAATGGTTTTCTGAGACCAATTCATAAAAGCCTCTTCACAAGTGCAGTAGGACTAGTTGCCATTCAAATCCGCGAGCGTGCGCGGTGTGAAATTGCGTTTGAAGCGATAGGGAACACCCAAAGCACAAAACAAATGCCTGCCAAAGCCATGGAAAGCTGACTGCCAACGAAAGACTGAAGGTTTGTCGATTTGCTAAGGCACTGAAGAAGGCGATGTTCTAAGGGGGCTCCCATTATGATTCCCAAGACTACCGGCCCCAGTGGAAAGCGAAATCGCTCTAGAGTAAAGCCCAGCACTCCCAGTGCCACCATTATCCAAATGTCAACGTAGCTACTGGCAAGTGCGTAGCTGCCTATTACGGAGAACAAAACAATGAAAGGAAGCAGAATATTGGTAGGTATTTTTACGAGCATGGAGCTAGCTCGAATGGCCGCCAATCCAATTGGGATTAAGAGCAGGTTTGCCAGTATGAAAGTAATGTAAATGCTCATTACCAAGACAGCTTGGGCAGAATTGGATGACATATCGAAGATATTTGGACCGGGCGTAATATTCTTCATCATCAAGATTCCGAGTGCAATTGCTGTAACTGAGTCACCCGGAATGCCAAAAACAAGAGCCGGAATCCAAGCACCGCCCAAAGCGGCGTTGTTGGCGCCGGTAGCATCCGAAATTCCTTCAATCGATCCGCGACCGTAGAGCTCCGGCTGTCGCGAAAATCGTTTTGAGACTGCGTAGCTAATCCAGGCTGCTATATCAGCTCCAGCGCCCGGCAGCATACCAACTATTGCACCAATTGAACTACTTCGCAAAATAGCGAATTTACGGTTCCATATTCTAAGCCATTCTCCATGGCAATCTGCAGCTTCAGTGACGATGGAAACTTTCACCTCGTTCATCGCCAACTGAGCTTCCTGATATTTGCTGTCGGCAGTTTGTTTGTTTTCGGAACGAATAACCAATCTCAGGACTTCTGATAGCCCAAACAAACCAATCATAGCCGGTATGAAATTCACGCCATTGATAAGTTCGTCGATACCGAAGGTAAGCCTAGGTTCACTGTAATCTGTTGCCAAGCCGACTGCTGAAAGTAAGAGTCCCAACAACAGCGAGAACAAACCCTTTAGTCGCGACTCATCGGATACGATTACTGCGCATGTAAGCCCTAGAACATATAACCAAAAATACTCATAACTAGTGAACTGGGCGGCCACGCTGGCCAGTTGAGGCGCGGCGACAATTAATACGACAGTTCCCAGCAAACCTCCCACGATACTGAAGGTGAGAGAGGTTTTCAGTGCCTCGAGGTAACGACCTTGTTGTGTAAGTGCATATCCATCGGCTGCATATGCGGCAGAGGCGGGCGTACCTGGAATGCGAACCAGAGTTCCGGGAATATCACCTGCAAAAATGCTGCATGTAACTGTTGTTACAATGGCAGCAATTGCTTGCACATCCGTCAAAAAAAAGGTCAGCGGCACTATGAGAGTTACTGCCATAGTTGCCGTTAGGCCTGGAATTGCTCCGACGAGAATTCCGTAGATTGCTGAAAATAGAATCACCAATAATGTTGGAAAGCTCGAGACCTGGGCAAGAGCGGACTGCATTACCTCAACCATTGATTACCACCCCAGCCAGCCTTGCGGAAGCGTGACCCGCAGAAAAGTTGAGAAAACGGTATTGGTGATTGGGATTGCAAGAAGGACCAAGAGAAGTGCGTAAGGAAGCGAAACACCCAAACGCCACAATAACGCAAGTAGCATGGTGCCTGCGGCGATAACAAAACCAACTGTTTCTGCTACTAGCGAATATAAGATTGCTGCCAGTATGACGAATAGAAAATTGGTCCTATTCGGAAGGATAGGTGTAGACTGTTCTTGCATCGATATAGCAGAGCTAGGTTTCTTTTGAACAAGTATTGCTAAGGCAGTAATGAACATTAGCCCTAGTACTATGTTCGGGTACACCATAGGGCTAAATCGATCGACTCGGACAGACTGCATAGCCTGACTAGTTAGTAGTTCCCCAAGCTTACGATCGGTCTCAGCCAGGAATGAGTTCAGGTCAGCACCCGCTCGCGTGGTGCTATCGAATTTTTGTGACGCCATAAACTGTTGAAAACTATCTTTGCTAAGCTTATCAGTCGTGATTTTGACTAGCGAATTCGTCAGACGATCAACTATCTCTGGCGGTGTTCCGACGGGTACTGCCAACGCTCGCCACCCTCCCAGAGACCAATTTCGACCTTGTTCAGCAAAAGTTGGAACGGCTTCAAATCCTAACGCCCTTTGCGGAGACATTACACCTAAAGCTCGAATTTCATTGGACTCTAGCAACGATCTTGCCTCGGGCAAACTGCAGCAAACTAAATCAACGCCTCCGCTAAGTAGTTGTTGCAACGAGGGGCCAGCCCCTTCCGAAGGAATCCAAACTACGTCGTCAGCTTGGCGGCCAGCAGCCAGAAGCCAGCCAGCCACAGCTAGATGCCACGCACCCCCGGCCGCCGTGCCGGAAGCTGTAAATTTTTGAGGATTCTTGCCAACGTCCAATTCCAAATCATTCAGTGATTGCCACGGACTGTCCATGCGCACCATCAACGCGGCATAGTCCTCATTTAAAGATACAAGTGGAATACAGTCTCGGTACGTCAAATCGGTTAGGCCGCTAAAGTGCATCATGTTCAACTCAAGCGTGATCATGGTAAGGGTATAACCATCTGGCCGAGCACTTAATCCTCGATTGTGCCCCGTAACTCCCTTGCCCCCGGTGGCATTAATTACATTGACCGGAACACCGAGTTCCCGTTCCAACAAAAGCGCCATTTGCCGACTAACGCGATCCGTACCTCCGCCTGCTGCCCAAGGACAAATGATGGTTATTGGTCGGGACGGATAGTCGGGGTGGCTACAGCCCAACGAAGATACAAGCCATAGCAGTAAGAGCCCTAAGATTGGAATGCGCATGGCCCAACCACAAATATTGGAAATACAAAAAATGTGTCGCACAATAGTGCAATCCGCCACGTTACAGACCCAAGGCGTAAGACTTATGAAACTCATCACGATAATCGTCGGGGTTTGCCGGGAAAATTTTGGCAAATGTTTCTTCTGTCGTGGCCCCGTGTTGGAATCGCCTTTTTTCATATATGGGAAAGTCCACATCAAAAACCGACTTCATCCCCGCTGAAATGATTTGGCCCTTCAAACTATAGAGTCTATCATGTTGCCAGTCTGTTAGTTCCACGTAGGGAATGCCTTCGGCAACTTGAATAACTCGGGGGAGTGCATATGGGCTGAAACCTTTGAATCCCAAAAGGCTTCCAGGTGCAAAACTGCGTACATGTCCACGGCTTTGCCCGCCACTGTAGACTAGCGAATGCTTGATCGCATCGACTCCCCAGCCCTCTTGATAGAGCATCAGATTATTAAGCACGCTTCTGATAGTCAGTTCAGGATTGTCTTCAATAGGGTAATCCTTCAAATTCTCATCCCCTCCGTCTCCGTCAACTAACCAACGCCACTCTGGATACTGCTCGCGAATCGCACTACACAATGCGTGTCCCATGGTGGCTGCTTGTACATCTAATGCTTTATAGTCTTCGATGATCTGTATTGTCTTTTTCCAATCAATATTGGCACTTGGTACCTCAAATATTTCGAGAAACATTTCCATTTGTAGTTGCTTAAGAAATTCTCTTGCTTGCCGGGCATCAGGACTTTGCCCATCCAAATCCAGCGTAAAGGCTTTCAGTCTTGAAGGGCTTTGCCCGCGACGTAACAGCAGCTGATAAAGAGTTACCAGCACGGATCCACTATCGATTCCTCCGGAGAAGAGAACGCCGATTGGATCCTGTGAATCTAGTTGTTCCAACCAGAGGTGACATTCGTGTGCAAGCGCGCTCACATATTGGTGACCAATCTGACCAATATCTGCGGGTAGTCGATTACGGATCGGATTGAAATATCGAAGGCATTTGGGATTAGGATCTGGGCACCCAACCAATTGCAATTCCACTACGTGGTGTGCAGGAACCATGCGTGTATAAGAAGGATGAAACTGATTTTCTAGACCTTCCTTTCGAAGTGCATCACGGATCTGATCGATTCGTTCGGCGATTATTAAACATGGCCCAGCACTGCGTTTTGCCAGAAAATAACGCATCGGGCGACCAATAGAACGGGCCATACGAATGACAATTCCGTTCCTAGTCGCGATGGCGAATTGCCCATCAATTTCAGCAACCCTTTCAGGATCACCCGAAAGGACTCTCTGATAGGCAGCTTCTGTATCCATGTTAAGTAGGATGTTTCCAGCAGGATCTATGAGATCGATGATCCGTTCAATTGGTTGTTGTGGGGTCATACTTTTTCACCTAACTCGAGTTCTCGACGATATTGACGCTTGTTTTAGTCGATTCAAGGCGACATGTCACCTAGCCGCAGCAACCAAGCAGCCTAATGTGAATTTCCAGGAAGGGCTATCTCGGCAAAGATCTGATGCTTCCATAGCGAGCAATGCGAGAAAATTTGGGAAGCGACAGCAAGAGGGCGATTCCTGTTACGCTTGAAAATCCCGCCGCCCAGACCAGCTAAGAACTGCTTGTCGGCAAAGAATCTAACTGTCATCGTCTACAACTAGGCTTGGTAGCAGTCGATAAGCCAGACCCATCCCATTGCCGAAAAAGGGGGTTTTTGGGGGCAGGGCCTACAAACCTTACAGCCCATATGGAAGTGCTAGTGCGCAACATCTGCCGTGCGAAACTACCAGTTGATTTGTTCTGGAAGATTTGACCTTATAGGTAACGAATGAGGGTTCGATAAACATTGTGACCTTCATGACCTAGTATGACTAGCCTTTGCCTAATTATTCAGGGCTCCATCCCGGTGCTGGCAGATTTCAGTCATATGTTGGGTCTCGGCTCGAGAACCGGGCATCAAGCGGCTTTGAAAACCGCCATTCGTCCGCAGTTTCGGTGCAACTCCGAAATTGAATGACGAGACCTGGTCTTGGACTCACATAATTAAGCCTTTCCCTACCAACTGTGACCGCAGCAATCCGGACGTCTGTGCAGTCTATGACAACTAGCATGGAAGTGTGTATTCGCAACTTGTTTTTCCCACGGATCAAAGCGGCAGGAGTATTACTCTATGCGTAATCGACTTGCCACCTACTTCGCGCAATTTTCGTTATTGTGTTTTTCGATTCCTACCCTGGCAGTGCTGATCGATACCAGCACCAATGCGCACGATCTTCCTTTTTTTGACAATGCCAATT
>JAGQOY010000224.1 GCA_020427005.1 Planctomycetales bacterium | reverse complement strand
GTTGACGCGTCAGAAAAGTGGGGCAGGTCTCAATAACGCAATGGTGCATCGGTTGTGCGTTTGAAAATGGCGGCGTGGTCATCCATGAAGCATACAGATGCAGGAGATCACTCAGTGGTTTCCGGCAAGAATCAAGAATAAAGGAGAACATAAGGAAAGGCATCTTTGATTGACAGGCATATTGATCTTCTCTCTAAGCTCCCCTCGCCCCGCTTCGGGGAGAGGGGCTGGGGGAGAGGGGCATTCATGTGAGGCGGCATGGCCTTTTTTAGCGTCCATTGTGCAAAGGACTCGGACAGATTAATAGGCGCTACCACCGTGGCTCCCCATGCTGGCGACATGATCAGCGAACTTACCCTGGCCATGCAAAGGAAAACTAGACTAAGGGATCTCGCAAACGTGATACACCCTTGTCCCACGTACGCCGAGGCCATTCGTAAGCTTGGCGATCAATACAATCGGACGAGGCTGACTCCGACGGTGCAATTGCTGTTAAGGCTTTGGCTCCGTTGGACAAATTGACAGTAGCCTAGACGCCTTCGCCCATAAATAGTTTTCTCGTTCCAACTATCTTATCTTATGCTAGACCTACAACCGAACTGATGAACTGATTTGCCCAAAACACAAAGCCCACAGGATCGCGCTGCGAGCTACGACCAAGCATGCAAGCCAGGCTACATGAGAATCAAAACGGCAAGATCGAAGATTCTTGGCATTCTTCCTCCCGTCCATGAACGTTCAGCACTACAATAAACTCAAATCCTTTTAGGTGTAGAATCTTGCTAACGATTGCAATTCATCAACATGGAGTCTCAAATTGAAGAAGCCGACTTGTGTAATTCACGTGATCTTTAATATTAAACCCCAGTTTGTTGAATCCTTCCGAGAAGCAGTCCTGCTGCAGGCTCAAAACTCAGTTGATAAGGAAACGTGGTGTCACCAATTCGACGTCTGCACGCATCCTGATCGACCCCACGCATTTATGCTTTACGAAACCTACGATGACAGGGACGCCATCAACCTACATCGTGAGACTCCACATTTTGCGGAATTCGCCAGCAAAATTTCCGACTGGGTCGAATCAAAAGAAGTCAACGTATGGGACATACTCTAAGTGGAACGTTGCAGGTTACTCGCCAGCCTCTGGAGGTATTGGCGCGCCGTGTGGATCTAGATGCGGCCGATCGGTTTCTTCGGACAGCTTTTCTCGCAATTCTCGATCGGTGAAATGCTCCAGACGCTCAGCCCCTCCGTGTAAAAGTTGTTCAGGTAATCCCGCCTCAAGCGAGAGATACTGTTCCCACAAGCGGTGGGCTCGAACAACGTTTTGCGCAATTCGCCTACCGGTTGGCTTCAGTGCCAACTGAGCCCCTCCGCTCGCTTGCACCGGCTGGACTATTTGTCCGGTTAAACGCAACCAAGAGAATACGATATAAGCACGCATCGGTGGTACTAGCAGGCTCTTGCGCACAACTTGGGCTGATAACGCCGTATGACCATTTTGCTCAGCTCTGTACAAAGTTGCCAAAACATCTTCGCCGAGAATCTTTAATGCAGTATTCAAACGCGTTAGCGTTCGCGACACGATGCCCTTACGAGGTGCAAATAAGATAGCAGCAATTAACACTCCTCCAGCCGCAACCGTCATCATGCCAGCCGTGTTTGTCGACGGATAACCAAACAAAGCCGGTACGTACATGGCTGCAAAATGCCCTGCCACGGCACACAAAATTCCAATTACGGAACTCAATACGATCATCACGTGCAATCTGTCGGTAAGCAGCCATGCGGTCACCGGTGGGACGACAAACATGGCTACGACAAGGATATTGCCCACGGATTCAAAGGCTGCGACCGCCGTCACTGCCACACATGCCGCAAGGGAATACCGCAACCAGCCGACTGGCACGCCCTGTGATTTGGCTAACTCAGCATCAAAGGTACTTACTTTCAATTGACGGTAAAAAACTGTGACAAAAAACAAATTTAAGCAGACGACGCTGCCAAGTGTGATTACGGTGCGCGGTACCCAAATCGAGCCTATGTGAACACTGTCGAAAATGGTTGTTTCTAAGGCTCCATACAAAACGCACCCAGGATCCAAATCAACGTGATCTGCCCAGCGCGAAACCATCATCAATCCAACTGCAAACAGAAAAGTAAACACCACACCGATTGCAGCTCCTTCATCTACCTTGCCGACTTGGCGCGCAAACTCGGTGAGTAACACGGTTAACACTCCGACGCTGGCAGCACCAATGAACATAATCACGCCCTGCCGCTCTCCAGTGAATAAAAAGGCGGCAACTAACCCGGGTAACACAGCGTGGCTAATCGCATCTCCCAATAAACTCATTCGTCGCAAAACTAGAAAATTACCCAACAATGCGGCCGCGGTTGCACACAACGCACCAGCAAGAATGATCCAGCCATCAATTTCCCAGGTCAACGAATTTGGCATGAAGAACTTCAACAATTTTCGGTAGTCAATGGAAAAGGCTAATCACAACTCATTCTCTCAAAGGGGCGCTACGTCGTTCCGGCGCGTTGCATCATAAGGGAGTGCTAGAGGACGGCAACTCCTTCCGCTCACGCGCAGTTGGACTATCACTCCGACGCGCAATGTTATCTTGGAAAATTCATTCTGAAAAAGAAGTTCGCTTGAACCTCGCGCAACAGCATGATGGCAGAGACCGTCAATACCCAATCAACAGGACATTCTCGGTTTGATTTCAACCAACCAAAGAGTCGCTAAACAATCATCGATAGACTTTTTAGTACGATAGCCTTCCAGCCAGCGAGCCAAAGACAGGCTAGAAGCCTATCCTACGTTTACCAACCCGGACACCTACCATAATGCGCGACTCCAAGTCTTTTTAAACAGCAACTCCTAGGTCTTGCAAAGAAGCTCGAACAAACAGAGCAAGATGGGAAGTTATGATTGCCTTGCTTGTCGAGACTTTATCCGACCCAACCAGAGCTTAGCTCTTTGCTGAGCCAGTCACTAGACGCTTACAGTAGCCTTGATCTTGTGAACAAAATGATGCTCACCAGAGGTTTCGCTAAGCTGCGCAGCTCGCTTGTCAGCTTCTTGCTTTTGGTCAAATTCAAAAACTGCTACACGCTTACAGTCTTGATTAAATACCGCCCAATAAATTCGCGTACGGGTTTCGGTCTTTGCACGACGCTTGGTCTTGGGAGCCGGCGTGGCGGTTGCTGTTGCAGTTGCACCTTGAGGTGCAGAAGCGGCCAACGCCTTGGCGCGGGCAGCCTTTACTCGAGCAGGAGATTTAGCAGCACTTCTAGGTTTTGAGATGATGGATTTGGATGACGACACGGCAGTAGCAGCGCGACCAGCCATTGCATACAGCTCCTAGTAAAAAGAAGGGGAATGAAGAGCAAAAAGCCGTAATAACAGCAAAAAAAGGCCTTCCCTGTTCGATTGCCAAGTAGGTGGGCCACAACAACATTCGAGGAGGGTTGACTGCGACCGCTGCCTCTTCGCTCTCTGTTAATCGGAGCAAAGCGATCGCGTTGGGAATGTTGGCAACACTCGAGGATCTAGCTATTCGCAGGAGAACTGAGGTTGCAAAGTGTAATACTCGCTTGACGGTACTCCATTATACAGGCTTCAGCACTCCATTCACAGTAGCCCCTGTTCAATCCATATTTGCCAAGAGATTTTCTAGTTTCGCCTTGACTTTCGAGCATGCTATCGATCCAAATCACGCATTTTTGGAGCGGTGTCTTTAGAAGATGTAATCCCGCTCGGTGGTAAAAACTGCGGAAGAATGTGAATATGCGGTTCAACCTAATTCTGCTAGCATGTTTCAAAAACAGGCTCTGAATAGCTCTGGCATTGGAGAATTCTTACTATTTACCTTCAGATGCATTCAATCCGGCGGCGGTGCGCCAAGCCCTGCATCAATATGCGCCCGCCGACCAGCGAGGTACTCTTCCGAGCGCGGATAAACGTCTTGTAACCACAACTCCAACTGCTCAACGTTTGGCTCTTGTTGTTGGACACGCGCTGTTACGCGCTCAAGTGCGCGACGACACCAACCGCAGCCCGTCCCAGCGCTCTCACATTCACTTAATTGACTTGGGACCCGAATTTTATGAATGCGCGCATAGTTAATAACTTTGCGCCAGGTTACGTGAAAGCAAACACATAATTCGTCATCAAGTTGCATTTTCGATTACTTTCAATGCGATTCGACAGGCAAGTATGTAATCTTCAATATGCAACTTCTCCTTATCTGTGTGGACGTTTCTTTGACCACATCCCAGAGTCACGGTGGGAATACCATGTTTGACCAACCAATTTGCATCCACTCCACCGTCAGTCACGCTTCGCGTGGGTTGGAGATGGAGTGCCTCCATGGCCTTCTCCAGCAAGACGATCGCCGGTGAATCATCCGGCAGTCGAAACGCTTCGTAGTCGACTCGGCGCGAGATCTCAGCGATCACACTATGCCCAGCAGAGGAAACGGTCTGATTCGCCGCTTTTTCAAATGCCTCACAAATACGGTTGACAATTTCCTGGCGAAACTCTCCGTCGTGACTTCGCGCCTCAGCCTGCAGCTCACACGTTTCACAAACGACATTGGTTGCGTTACCTCCCTGAATCACCCCAATGTTGCTCGTCCCTCGGCGTCTTCCTTTACGAACCTGTCCCAACCAGCCCGAACGCTGCAGGTCGGCAATAGCTAGTCCGGCTGCATGAATTGCACTTGCACCATCTTGGGGCGCTAAGCCTGCATGAGCTGGGATCCCTCTAAGACAAATCCTAATTCGCTCGCCACTGGTCGCCCCCACGGTCATTTTCAGAGGACTTCCACCGTCAAAGTTAAACGCCACCTGCGGCTTTCCCAGCCTATTTACAGAAAGATGACGACTTCCCTGCAAGCCAATTTCTTCTTGAATAAAAAAGCAGAGCGTTATCGGTGGCAGAGAAATCTGCTGTTCTATGGCAGCCTGCATTGCTGTTAGCACAACCGCAACACCAGCACGATCGTCCGCCCCCAACCCAGTGGAGCGATTGGCACTCTCAATCATCTGTCCGTTTCGCTTGGGCCTAGAGCCTTGGCAAATCGGAACAGTATCCATATGAGCGGATAACATGATACGCGGCCGTTTCCTATCTCCGGGCAAACGCACGATCAAGTTGCCAACTTCGCCAGCTAACGGTGTTCGGCGATGCGCACTGTCATGCGAAATCGAACTTGCAGGAATCCCCCACTCACACAGGCACCTTCGAATCTCGTCCGCGATCTTGGCTTCCTGCCCACTAATCCCGGGTATGTGCATTAATCGCATAACTAGATCCAACGCCCGTCGGGCATTGATTACACCCATCTACATGGTTCCTATTGAAAACGCTATTGGACCGAAGAGAATCTTGGCGACAACAAGCCTTCCGCGCTCTTGATAAATGGAACACTTACACCCAGATCTTCAGTTTTCCGTTCATCATGTCGGGAATCTTCTTTTCTACAATATGAGTGATCTGCTTCGAGTTGTACCGCACGCTGAAGTGCGACACGACAAGCAATTCATTTTGAAATAATTCTCTGCGGGCAACCAAATCATCTAAATGCATGTGCCCGTGTTTATGGATCTTCTCCTTGCGGTGCTTGGCCGAAACAAAGGTCATTTCCGTGATTAGAATCTGACATTCATAAAATTGCGGATTGTTATCTAATCCGGCGGGACTTGTGTCTCCTGTATAACCAATCAATGGAAATCGCCTCTCAGCACTTATCTCGACTCCGCTTAATCGCAAGTCTCGAATTTCCGGCCCACTCAAGTTTTGAAACTCAGGCTTTAGTTTCTTTCGTCGTTCCCAAACCAAGTAGCCTACACTCGGCACAGTATGCGAAGTCTTGTGAACCGTCATCACCAGCTCTCTTGACAATTCGATCTCTTGCCCAGGTTCAACGGGCACCAGGTTCCTTGGCAATCGACCACGATCCAAGCGAGTCACGGCTTTCAACATACTTTCTACGTTCGGTAACGATTCGGCAGGCAGATAGATCGTAGGCATCTCCATTTTCATCATTCGGCGACGAGCCAAATAGACAGGCAATGCAGCAATATGATCTAAATGAGAATGCGAGATCGCCCACATCGGCGTGCCCATAAAATCCCACGGCTGTGCCCCCAGGTCAAAGCCGATGCGAAGCTCAGGTATACGCCAGTAGGATTGGACCGCGGCCCGTGAATAACCTTCTATGGTAAGTGCACGATGTTGGTGGGATAGGTAAGGAGCGTTGTCAAGCATGTGCAAACTGCGCAGTCAAATATCAGCTTTGTTAATAAGTACAAACCTAGCGAAGTTACAAGCGACCTCGATGCAGCCCAGAAAATTGCCCTAGGCAACGCAAACTCCGGATACCCAGGGCGCGCGCTTGACCGGTAATTTAACGCACTCAACTCCCACTTCATTTGGCAGCAGTGTAGAGCAGTTTAAAGCCTAAGTCGCAGGCCAAATTCTAGCGAAATCGTGAGGCTTTCAAAGTCGGCCAGAAACTTGTACGATTGTTCTGGGAAAATTGATGTATCACTTCAGCCGTTGCCCGCAGTTGCAACCTACGTAAGAGTTATCATGCCGAGATAGTTGATTCTTTGGGACAGTTCTTCATCCCCAATGATCGCCGCCACCATGGATATTCGGCTGGAAAAAGTAGATTCTGCACCCTTTCGATTATTGAATTTCGCCGTTAGGATCAGACCTGCTGAAGCATTCTTTGGCCTCCCATAGAACGATCGTCGATCCCATGTCATTAGTCCTCACCACTAGGACGCCGGCCCAATCGCCGTATTGGGCAAATAGGAAGCTGCAATTGTGAGAATTCACGCTACAACGATTCTATCCGTTCGAATAGGGACTCAGGTGGCAATTGGCGGTGACGGCCAAGTAACTCTCGATACAACTATACTGAAGAGTGACGCATGCAAAATTCGCAAATTGTGTGGGGGTAGCGTGATCGTAGGGTTCGCTGGCGGCGCCGCGGATGCATTTGCCTTAATGGAAAGATTCGAAACAAAGTTGAAAGACCATCCTGCGAATCTGCCACGTGCCGCCACCGATCTGGCTAAGGAATGGCGCAGCGATCGGGCGCTGCGACGCTTAGAGGCCCTGTTGATTGCAGTTGATCGGCAGCATAGCCTGTTAGTCAGCGGAACTGGAGATGTAATACAACCTTCCGACGGCATCCTGGGAATTGGCTCTGGAGGCAACTATGCCATTGCTGCTGCCCGAGCATTGGTCCGGCATTGCAAGTTGACGGCCTCTGAGGTTGTACAGGAAGGGCTGCGGGTAGCCAGCGAGCTTGATATCTATTCCGGTGGGCAAATTGTCGTTGAAAGTTTAGAAGTGATCTAACGATGGGCGAATTGAACGCACTCGATTGTCTACACCAAAACGTCTGTTCATTGACACCCCGTGAAATTGTAGCGGAACTGGACCGTTACATAGTGGGACAAGACGACGCCAAACGAGCCATCGCAATCGCCGTGAGAAATCGATGGCGTCGAAGCCGCTTGACTCCCGAACTGCGGGCCGAAATCGCGCCCAAAAACATCCTGATGGCCGGTCCGACGGGGGTAGGCAAAACTGAAATCGCCCGGCGCTTAGCCAAATTGACCAACGCACCATTCGTAAAGGTCGAGGCTACCAAGTATACGGAAGTGGGCTACTACGGGCGTGACGTGGAAAGCATGGTGCGTGATCTGGTAGAAAACGCTATTTCCATGTTGCGAAGCCAACAAAGAGCCGCTGTGCGAGAGGAAGCTTCCCATAGGGCAGAGGAAAGGTTGCTCGATTTGCTGGTTCCCCAGCCCAGGCACCTAGATATTACACCACCTCAAGAGAACGATCCCACTGAGGGGGAAGACCTGGCCAGCCGTAGAAGTCGGACACGTGAAAAAATGCGCGGCATGTTGAGGGAAGGATTGCTCGAGGATCGTCAAGTGGAGTTCACTATTGAACAACGCTCTGCACCTGTCATGGTAGGAGGCGTCGGACTTGAAAATATGGATATCGATCTGCAGGGCATGTTCGAACGCATCTTGCCGAAAACAACCAAACGCAGGTCCATGACAGTTACCCAAGCTCGGCAGGTGCTAACGGATGAGGAAGCTGACAAACTTATTGACGACGACAAAATCGCCTCTCAAGCCATCGCTGCAGCCGAAAATAACGGCATTATTTTTATCGATGAAATCGACAAAGTTATTGCCTCAGAGGGCAAGTCAGCAGACGTATCGCGACAGGGCGTCCAGCGAGATCTACTGCCCATTGTTGAAGGCACCAGTGTGCAGACAAAGCACGGCTATATAAAGACAGACCATATTCTTTTTATTGCCGCCGGTGCATTCCACAAAGGAAAACCCAGCGAGCTAATGCCGGAACTGCAAGGCCGCTTTCCCATTCGGGTTGAATTGAGCGAACTTTCGCGAGAACATTTCGTTAGGATTCTAACCGAGCCACAAAACTCCTTGACGCGTCAGTATCAAGCATTGCTGGCCGTCGAAAACGTGGAAGTAGAATTTGCGCCGGGCGGTATCCAACGCATTGCCGACTATGGCTTTACGACCAATCAGTCCACGCAAAACATTGGCGCGCGGCGTTTGTACACCATCCTAGAAAAGCTGCTCGAAGATTTGAACTTTGAAGCCGCTGAAATGTCGAACGGCAAAGTTGTCATCAATGAGGCCTACGTCGATAACTGCCTCAAGAAAATTTGTGATGACGAGGACCTCTCTCGTTTCATCCTCTAAGTTCTTGCACGCTGGCAGTTCTTAACCGCGAAAAGTCCGGCATTTGGACACAACTATTCATGACCTTTGGGTTGGGCATGGAGGCCCGCCTTCAAAACTTTCATTCGTTCAATGGATTCATCCCTTGCCTGCTCACACTTGTGTGGAAAGTGAACTTGGCAATGAGTCCTCACTCCCTAAACAGAAAATCCTGGAACTCGTCGCCCGAATCAATACTTGCAGCAAATTCTTGTCCCGCATCATTGTGAGCTGCCCTCGGAGAACACTAGACCAATGCGCTAACCAGTTGCGTCCGTTCAGGCACACGGCGCACTTGCTGACCGTCTGGCGTTGTAAGATAGCTAAACGGATCCACGCCAAATAGTTCGTATATGGTGGCCACCAAGTCGCTGGGGGTCACTACATCTCGATCCGCATTCTCTCCGACACGATCCGAAGTTCCATGAATTATTCCAGTTCGAATTCCGCCGCCGGACACTAGCACACTGTACGCGCGTGGCCAATGATCTCTTCCGCCAGCCGCATTGATCTTGGGAGTTCTTCCAAATTCTCCCATCACGACGACTAGAGTTTCCTCAATTAGTCCTGATGCATATAAATCATCCAACAGCGCACTAACGGCTTGATCCAGCGAGGGAATAAGTCCGACTGGAATCTTGGCTCCCGTATAACCTGCATGCAACCGTTCATGTAATCTGTCGTGTGTATCCCAGCCTTTATTGTTGATCGTAACCATCGGCACTCCCGCCTCGAGCAGGCGCCGAGCAAGCAAGCAGCATTGCCCGACGGGCTTGAAACCGTATCTGGCGCGCGTATTTGAGGACTCCTGTTCTAGATCGAAAACCTGACGTGCCCGATGATCGCTGAGCAAATCGAGGGCTCCATGCACGGATTGCAATGGCGACTTTTCCGATGCAGACATTTGTTCTAACAGCTGCTTCCGCTGCAACAATCTTGCCGATGACAGGTCATCGAGCCCATCCGGCCAAAGAGTTAACTGATAATCCTTGGCTCCGGGTTCTGTACGCAATGACCAGGGCAGCATGTCATTACCCAAAAAACCGCTTAGCTGAGAACCTCCTCCCAATCCAAAATCCGGAACGGCAATGTGTTTAGGGAAGGGTAGGGCATCTGCCAAGTGATCGGAAAGCGGCAACGGAAATGCAGGCACAGCAGCTCGTCCGCCTGGAATATGGCCTGAAAGTGCATATTGTGTGGCCAGATTATGTTCACCAACCGGAGAGGTCATCGAGCGGATAACCGAGAACTTGTCGGTGCATTTGGCCAGGGACTGCAATCCTTCGCCAAACACGATTCCGGGTGTTTTCGTTTTTACGACCCCCAGAGGTCCCCGTACTTCCGCCGAAGCTTCGGGTTTAGGATCGAACATTTCCAAGTGACTCGGCCCACCGTCAAGCCAAACCAGAACTAAACGCTTTGCCCTAGCATTTCGGTTGCCAGCATACGATGGTGCTACAAACCGTGGGGCGAAGGCAGCCAAAGTTCCAAACGCAATGCAATCGCGGCGACTGAACCGAATTCTTTTTTGCATTCTAAACCTCGTTAGATAGGCATTCTGCGCCGATCGTAGCCCAAAACCGAATTAAGAAAATAGGGTGAACGTTTAAGGCAAAAGTTTTATCTTTAGTCCTGTGCCCACGTCAACTGCTTGCCTTTTTCGGTTCAGTTCAAACAGACAGCCATTAGTGGTCGGGCACACGGAGTCCGTCGACTACCCCTATTGTAGCCATTTCACACGGCGGCACCAAAAGTGAAATTTGCGAATGAAAATCTTGCCCAAACGATTTCATTGCCGGTTGGAGATGATTTGTCCTGGACTTTCCAGGTTCGTTCGGGTGGCTGGATTGCATAGGGCCATTGCGACTGGGAGCAATCTTTCATGGTAGAAGCGTGTTTTTTGCCAGTTTGATCTGTGATTTCCTTGCAAGCACACGCTAAACCTCGGTGCAACTCGCGCTAATGATGATCTAACCGACAATGCCGATATTCAGGACGCATTGCACGAAACAAATGATTCGGATAACATTTCCAACCGCTCGGGGTGTAGCGCAGCCTGGCTAGCGCATCTGCTT
>JAGQOY010000223.1 GCA_020427005.1 Planctomycetales bacterium | reverse complement strand
CAGGATCCCTGCTTGATGCAAGTCACCAGAACTGATGATGACCGAGTAGTTAGTCTCGACAAACAACGATCGATTCGTTCGATGTCTCGGTTGGGGAATGCGCGGATTCAGTGTGAGTTAAGAGCACTACCGTCAATGGATTCCAATTTCCTATGGCCCCATCTTTTCGTCTGGATAGTCCTCTTGATTTTTGATTGGAACAGTAGGTCAGTTAAGGGGCAGGATATCAATGATGTCCGTGACCTCTATTTTTCTGGCAAATATGACCAATGTATCGATATCTGTCGAAAACAGGTTGAAAGCGGAATTTGGAACGATTTCTGGTCTAGACTGCTTATCGAAAACCTATTGGTTGTTGGCCGTTATGCAGAGGCGAAGGAGGTTTACGAAGAAGTCGCACCCAAGTTTGGCTATAGCGTTGCGTTGCGGATGCTGGCTGCGGATGCATATAGATATAGTGGGGAGGCTGAAAAAGGTCAGCAACTGCTTGATGAAATTCCTGCGCTTGTTCAAAGAGAGCCTTGGAGGTTCTCCGATCGGGATAGCATGCTGCATATTGGAAAGTATGCGCTGAGTATAGGAGAAGATGCTCGCCAGGTTCTAGACGCTTTCTTTGATCGTTCGATCAGAAACGATCCTCGGTACGTGGATGCTTTTGTAGCCATATCTGAGTTGGCCTTAGAGAAGAACGACTATCAAGAAGCCCTCAACAACCTAAACAAAGCCGTGGAGCTAAGGTCACAGGATCCGTACATACATTATTTGATTGCCCAGGCTTGGGCGCCGTCCGATGGTGAAAAGGCTCAGGCTGCATTACAAAAGTCTCTTGAGCTAAATTCGGGACATACTCCAAGTTTGCTGATGCATGCGGAAAACCTGACGGACGGAGAACGGTATTCGGCTGCAGAAGAGCAATTGGAATCCATTTTGGCAGTCAATCCGTCTCATCCGGCGGCGTGGGCATTAAAAGCTGCAATTGCTCATTTGCAGGGGAATTATGAGTTGGAGGGTACTTATAGAAAACGAGCCTTGGAGCATTGGGCGACCAATCCAGAGGTTGACTACCGTATTGGCAAATACCTATCCCAACATTATCGCTTTCAAGACAGCGTACAGTATCAAAGGCGGGCGTTGAAATTTGACCCCAGATTTCGACAAGCAAGATTCCAGCTTGCTCAGGATCTATTGCGAGTGGGGCAGGATGCGGAGGGGTGGTCGATCGTCGATCAAGTTGCCTCGGGGGACAAGTTCAACGTTGTTGCATTTAATCTCAAAACTTTGCAGGAGAAAATCTCCAAATTCGCTACGTTGGAACATTCCGGTTTCCTGATCCGTATGGATGCACGCGAAGCCGACATCTATGGTCCACGCGTTGTGAAGCTCCTTACTGAGGCCAGAAAGATTTTGACCGACAAGTATGGGTTGGAATTAACGAAGCCAGTCACTGTCGAGATTTTTCCTGCGCAAAGTGACTTCGCGATTCGTACGTTTGGCTTACCTGGGGGAGCAGGATTCCTAGGTGTCTGCTTTGGGACATTGATTACTGCCAACAGTCCAGCATCTCAGGGAGAATCTCCTGCCAACTGGGAAAGCGTCTTATGGCATGAGTTCTGCCATGTGGTTACGTTGCAAAAAACCAATAATCGGATGCCACGATGGTTGAGCGAGGGAATCTCTGTATACGAGGAACTTCAGCGGAATAGTAGTTGGGGGCAGAGGATGAGCCCGCTATATAAATCTATGCTCTTAGGAGAGGACTTTGTTCCTTTATCGGAATTATCTAGCGCATTTCTCAGTCCGAAGAGCCCCATGCATTTGCAGTTCGCGTATTTTGAGTCCTCGTTGGCCGTACGGTACTTGATTGAACGTCATGGACTTCCATTGATGAAGAAATTGTTGGATGAGTTGGGGCTGGGATTACCGATTGCCGAAGCGTTTGCTCGATTGTACGGCGATACAAAACGTTTAGACGAGGACTTCGAGGCTTATGTTAGGCAACTCGCAGTGGAGTTTTATCCAGAGACCGACTTTACTCGGGAAGGGTTGCCGAATAGGCCGAGTTCTGCTGAGTTGGAAGGCTGGCTTGAGGACCACCCAGCCAGCTATGCCGCACAATTGCTAAAAGTTCAAGCGCTCATCGGGAGTGAAGATTGGTCGACTGCGCGAGATGAAGCCGCGAAGTTGCTGTCCCTATTCCCTGAGGATTCGGATCCCGGTGGGGCACTTGATCTGTGTGCTCGCATCAGTCGAGAGTTGGCGGATGAGTCAGCAGAAGAGGAGTACTTGGAAAGGCTAACGGACCTTTCCAGTGACAATGTTCCTGCGATTTTACGGCTGATTTCCATAGCTAGAGCCCGAAGTGACTGGACGCAAGTGTTGCGCTATTCGGAGTTGTTGTTGGCCGTGCAACCGCTTATACCCACTGGACATGAGGGGTTGGCGGAAGCAGGCGAGCAACTAGAGCAACCTGAGAAGGCTATTGCTGGCCTTAGAGCATTGCAAGTTTTGCAGCCTGTGGACCCCGCGGGAGTTCATTTTCGTTTGGCAGGTCAATTGCGCAAGACTAATGATTTATCAGAAGCTCGAATGGAAGCCTTGCGTGCTTTGGAGCAGACTCCGCGCTACCGAGAGGCCCAAAAACTGCTAGTTCAAATAAGAGCTGAACTTGACCGTTCGACGCCGAGATCAACTACAATGGAGATGCTGGTTCAGCCGCCGGATGCAGGGCGCGCGCCAATACCGTAAGGAACATGATGGCTCGAAAGTAGATTCTTTTGAAATCTCAGCGGCGTGGACGGTTCGATTGTGTGATCCAATGTCGCTGAAGACTCAATGTAACAGTGCGGTAGAAGCTTGTTGTGTGATGGAAACAGGGTGCAAGTGTAAGGGAATTGGAATATGGTTCTTTCGCGCCAAACCTTCTTCAGTCTAGTCCTAGTTTTATTGATTGCGGCCTCGTCGGTGCTAGCTATGCAGTATGGCAGGCGTGGTCGTGGTAGCGGGTACGATGCACGATCTGGTGTTCCGATGTGGGAAGTAGATCGCAATTTTGATCGCGATGTTTTCACTTTTGCCAGAGTTCAATATTCCGATGGTTACGGCTATGGTCGTAGTGGAAGAGGAGGATGGGGGAGAGGTGGCCGATGGAGTACAGATTACCCAGACAGTGATTTAAATTTTTCTCTGCGCTTACAACAGTTAACAAGTCTAAAAGTAAATCCCGAGCCAGTCACTGTTCAGTTAACAGACCAAACATTATTTGACTATCCATTTCTTTACATGATTGAACCCGGAAATCTATTGTTTAGTGATGAGGAGGTTGTGGCACTTCGAAAGTATTGTCTAAACGGTGGTTTCATGATGGTAGATGACTTTTGGGGTGAAGATGAGTGGTTGAATTTTGCCTTGGAAATGAAGAGGGTTTTTCCCGAGAAAGATCCGCAAGATGTGCCATTAGAGCACGAGATTTTTCATTGTGTCTACGATTTGAAAGAAAAGCCTCAGGTGCCATCGATACACGCATTCTATGGTGGTGGTTCTTATGAAAACCGATACGGCAGTGATACAAGTCACGCCAATTACCGGGCAATCTATGATGATGCGGGACGTATGATGGTCTTTATTTGCCACAATACGGATCTCGGAGATGGCTGGGAACGCGAAGGAGAGAACCACGAGTATTTTCAAGAATATGCGGTCAAAAAATCATATCCGTTGGGGATTAACATTGTTACCTATGCCATGAGCCACTGAGTAGATTTGTTCAGCGGCCAATTCTGTTCACCGTTTTCAAGAGAAAGATGCTGTCGTGAGTGTGGATGTAATCAACGATGAACAAGAGCAGGCAGTGGTCGAACATTTGCGGGAAAGTCGCCAACGCATCGATGAGGAATTGTCGAAGACGATTGTCGGACAACACGATGTTGTACAACAACTCTTGATAAGCCTACTTGCCGGCGGACACTGCCTAATTACTGGTGCGCCGGGGCTTGCCAAGACACTGCTAGTTCGAAGCGTGGCTCAGATCTTTCATCTGAAATTTCAGCGCATTCAATTTACGCCGGATTTGATGCCATCGGACATAACGGGTACCGAAATCTTGGAGCAGCGCGAAGATGGAAGTCGTGAAATGCAATTCGTTCATGGGCCTGTTTTTGCCAATGTAATCTTGGCAGACGAAATCAATCGTACTCCCCCTAAAACGCAGGCAGCTCTTCTGGAGGCCATGCAAGAGCATCAGGTTACAGTTGCCGGCAAACGGTATGTATTGGAGGAACCCTTCTTTGTGCTGGCAACGCAGAATCCAATTGAGATGGAAGGTACTTATCCGTTGCCCGAAGCACAGCTAGATCGCTTCATGTTCAACGTCTTGATTGATTATCTGCCTCATGAACAGGAATTGGACGTCGTATTGCAGACTACGTCTCGGCGAAGCGAGCCCATAAGTGAGTTATTTACCGCAGAGGATGTGCTGAAGTTTCAGGAAGTTGTCCGACGAGTACCCATTGCTCGGGAAACAGCGGATTACGCTGTGCGACTGGTCGAGGCAACGCGACCTGGCCGAGAGAAAGCAACAGACTTCGTAAATAAGTGGGTTGCCTGGGGGGCTGGTTTGCGCGCTGCACAGACGCTAGTACTTGGCTCGAAGGCTCGCGCTCTATTGGAAGGAAGATCACACGCGACGAAAGACGATATCCGTGCGTTGGCCGCAGCAGCCCTACGGCATCGTGTGTTGCTAAACTACAAGGCAGAGGCGGAAGGCATCAGCGTCGAAGACTGTATCGCTTCTCTATTGGATTCTATTTCTGCCTAGGTTGACGGAACCTATGGCTTTGGAGTTGGTTAAATGAAAATATGCCTGATCGGCAACTGTTAGGAAAGTCGAGCCTTTGAATTCGCGTGCTACCGACCCACATCGCGCAAGTTGGTTTATTGAACCAGCGGCCATAATGCAGATTAAGAACTTGACGATGCGAGCCAAATCGATTGTCGAGGGATTTGCAAGCGGTTTGCACCGAAGTCCCTTAAGGGGGTTTTCGGTAGAGTTCGCAGAGTACCGTCCCTATGTATTGGGGGATGATCCACGGACGGTCGACTGGAAACTTTTGGCTCGCTCCGATCGTTATTACGTACGTCAGTTTGAGGATGAAACTAACCGACGATGTTACATCGCCGTTGATCAGAGCCGGTCGATGGCTTATGGTTCGACCGGATATAGCAAAGCAGAATATGCACGTACGCTTGCTGCGACATTGGCATATTATCTCAATTCACAGCGCGATGCAGTCGGCATCTTTACGTGTGGAGTTTCTCAGCCGGAGTTTCTTCCACCACGCCATAAAACTGGCCACCTGCAGCAGATCATGCATTTGCTAAGTAAGGAGAGTGTGGGGCAAGTCTCCAACTTGGAAGTCGATTTGGCCCAATTGGCGAGTTTAACGAAGCGGCGTGGGTTAGTACTGTTGATTTCTGACATCTTGGTTGCCCCACAACCTCTGCAGCAACCATTAGGCTATCTCCGAGGGCGTGGACATGAAGTGGTCGTCTTGAGAGTCCTGGACCCACTGGAAGTTAACCTGAGCCTTGAGTCATCAACCATGCTCAGGGATATGGAGACCGGGCGAGAGCTATATGTGGACCCTGGAGCTGCACGAAGCGATTACATTCGGCGATTTCGTGAACACGAAGCTCAGTTATTGGAGGTCTGTCATTCTCGAGGCGCTAGGTTATATACCGTGCGGAGTGACCAACCGTTGGATTTTGCGCTATTGGAATTGATTACACAGATAGCTTCGGTGTCTGCTGATCAGGCTGGTCAACCCAGAACGAAATCTCAGGCCTCCATTCCGCGGTTCTCACGAGTGAGCGAAGGAAGCTAGCATGGGACTTTTGGCACCACTATATGCGCTGGCGGCGATCGCGATCGTGGGGCCTATTGTCTTTCACCTAATTCGTAGGCAGCCCACGGGACAAACTGAATTCAGCTCGCTGATGTTCCTGCGACCGTCTCCTCCGAGGTTAACCAGAAGGAGTCGGTTGGAAAATCTCTTGTTGTTGTTTCTAAGAGCGTTAGCACTGGGAATAATTGCATTGGCATTTGCTCGTCCCTACTGGCGACAAGAGAGCTTTCTGACTACCACGCTAGAAGGTCGGGTGGTTAGTGTATTGCTGGATACAAGTGCCAGCATGCAACGGCCTGACGTTTGGCAGTCGAGCCTCAATGAAATCCGTGAACTATTAGATAGTTTGTCTGCAAATGATCGGATTGCGTTTTACACCATTGATGAGCAGTTGGAAACAGTTGTTGGCATTGACTCTGACGCGTCACTCGAGCCTTTGGCAAGCCAGCAAGCTGTGCGTTCTTCATTGAATGATCTGGCACCCACGTGGAGACGGACGGAATTGGCCCGCGGCTTAATGGATGTAGCCGACTTGCTAAATGCAGCACAATTAACTGGTAGTATTGGCGCGTCAGTGCCCAGAGAAATCGTCCTGATTACGGATCTTCATTCGGAATGTGGCGTCGAAGCGCTTCAAGGATTTCCTTGGCCTGAGGGTATTGCGCTCGATGTCCGACAGGTTCAGGCTAGTTTACCCGGAAATGCCCGTTTGAGCCTCATGTCGGCCCCGTTGTTTCCTGATGAGGACCAGGTCAGTCAAGATGAAGATGTAGTTCGAGTGCGAATTGAGAACAATGCGGACTCACCTTCTCAAAACCTCGAACTTATCTGGTCTACCGCTTCCCAGCAGTTGACTTCCCTTCAAACTACAGTGCAAGTACCAGCAGGACAAGTTCGGGTGATACCTAGCCCGCGTCGACCGCAGGGGGCCACAGAACTTTCGCTTCGTGGAGATTCTTGGGAAGGCGACAACACGTTATTTGTAGCCAAACTGGAGCCAGTACGTGAACGCATTTTAGTCTCAATGCCCGTGATAAAGGAGGATGAGGACAATATCGGTTACTTTTTGTCTAAGGCTCCGCTAGATACCTCTTTGCGAAGACGCGAGATCCAGTTCCTTCCGTCGAATCAGCTGTCTGCTGAATTGAGCAGTGGCGATGTTATGGCTGTTGTCATTGAACCGACTGCCGAGCACTTTCAACAAGCAGAAAATTTACGCACCTTCGCCGATACTGGTGGGATAGTAATCATTGTCCTCGCACATGCACCCGAGCAACCTCAAGAGCTGGCTCAGTTCGTTTCCAAGATTTATGCCGAACCTGAGTGTACGATTCACGAAGCCAGCGTTGGACAATTTTCCCTTTTGGGACGGGTGAATTATCAAAACGAATTGTTTGCTCCTTTCGCAGATCCAAGATTCAATGACTTTAGTAAGATCCGATTTTGGAATTATCGCCACCTAGAATGGGAGGCCGGCGATACAAAAATAGAAGTCGTGGCAGAACTGGATGACGGTTCCCCATTTATTTGTATGCAACGAACTGGCAAAGGACGAATTTGGTTATTGGCGGCTGGTTGGCAACCTACTGGAAGCAACTTGGCCTTGTCCAGTAAGTTCTTGCCGTTGATTTTCGGGATGTTGGATCCAGACATGGGTGAGTTGGATAGTCGAACTGCTATCGAAGTAGGAGATCCTTTACCTATGGGGATAACTTCAGAGGCTGAAATATTCGACTCTGAGAATAAGCAGATTGGGCAAGACGTTTTGGCAAGATCACCCTTGGACAACGATGGTGTAAGAAACGGTGCTGACATCCGACTTTATCGTCCAGGTCTCTATAGAATTGTGGATCAGGGACATGAGTGGCAAGTAGCTGTTCAAGTACCCGCATCTGAGGGGCGATTAACGCCGCTCGATCCGGCTGTTTTTGAATCGTATGGCATATCTCTAGGGAAGTCGGCAAGTCATGCTGAACGCGCTGAACTTGCTCGGCAGTTAAAAGTGGAAGAATTAGAAAACAAACAAAGATTGTGGCAGTGGCTACTGTTGCTATGTCTAGTTGTTCTAGGCATGGAAACATACTTGGCTGGTCGCGCAGCTCATCTACTGCCCGTCACTGGATAGTTACCAACTTAAATACGCAACTTGAGTCACCTTTTACAGCCCTAATTTTCGCAGGACATTGTTACAATGGATTCGCGTCTTCAAACTCGCCTTTGGCAGGTTGCAAAGCGTCTGCGTGCACGTTGGCTTTGGCGGCTCATTTGTGCACAACTCATCCTGTCGGCTCTGGTTGGCTATGTGCTGGTTCAATTAGACCGGCGTGAAATAGTGGAATTGCCCTTCACTGCAGTTCAGTGGTGGTTGGGCATTTCGATTGCAATTTGTGGATTGACATGGCTGACGCAGCGATTTCGAAGGTATGACATTCGCGGAACTGCTAGACTTTTGGAAGCTGAGTTTCCAACTCTCAAACAGGTTCTGATCACTGCTACAGACCTAAAGCCATCCCCAGAGGACGGTTCGTATTCCTTTCTACAACGGAGTGTGGTTGCCCAGGCGCTGCGGCATGACACGTATAATGATTGGCGATCACTTGTACCGCTTTCGACAATCTGGACAGCACGGCTAGCTGTAATTCCGGCGTTGGCTTGTATGACAGTTGCGGGGTGGGCTCTGTGGAAGAGTCCAGAAGAAAGATTGGCTCTCATACAAGAGGCTCAGCGTAAGGCCGAATTGGAATCACAACCACCTGAGATTCAGCCTGGCAGCACAGAGATTGAAAGGGGCAGCAGCTTTATCGTGACTGCCAAGTTCCCGGGTGTGCTACCTGACGAGGTTTGGCTCGAATATCAGCCTCTAGCGAAGAATTCTGAGGGAGCCGATGAGAAAGAATCGGAACCCAAACGCTTGATGATGCGAAAATCTTTGGCTGACCCAATTTTCGCTGCTTATGTCTATGATGTGCGCGAGGCCATCGAGTATCGAGTCAAATACGATGAAAATACATCTGCAGCCTATAATGTTTCCGTTTTTGAATATCCGGCTTTAGTTCGCAGTGATGCAGTATTGAAGTTTCCCACGTACACCAGCATGCAGGACCGTACGATTGTAGACACCCGCCGTATTACCGTGGCCACCGGAACAGAAGTTACTTGGCAGCTATATCTAAACAAGCGTGTTGCTTCTGCCTTACTCGTAACTGAGGCTGAGGAGCCCGTAACTGTGGAACTGACCGTTGATGAAACGGATTCCAATCTTTACTCAATGAGCACTGTCCTGTCAGAATCAACCACTTGGGCACTGAAACTGCTTGATGAAGAGGGCCGAGAGAACGAGCATGAAATCACTCTTCGAGCAGTTGTCCTCCCCAATAGTGAAGTCAAGATTCAGTTAACGCGAGGTGGAGATGCTGAGGTTTCTCCGTTGGAAGAGTTCGATGTCAAAGCTAAGCTGTCCGATGATTTTGCGATCTCTGCTGCGGGCATTGGCTATTCGTTCGCTGGTAGCGATCCAGTTGAGATAGATGTGCCTGTGGCGCAAGGTTCGAAGGGTTTTTCGCTCAGTGAGATGATTGACTTTGAAAAACTGGAAGCTGAGCCGGCACAGCTGTTGTCATATTATGTGTGGGCAGAAGATCGAGATGAAAGTGGAGAATCGCGTCGCATTGTCAGTGACATTTTCTTCGCTGAAGTACGACCATTCGAGGAGATTTTTCGACAGGGCGAGCAGCAATCGGCTTCTGAGCAACAACAGCAACAGCAGCAACAACAACAACAGGGAAACGAAGAGACTCAAGAACTGCTCGAATTGCAAAAACAAATCATGGCTGGCTCATGGAATGTAATGCGGAAGGCTAAGGGCGGAAGGCTTCCTGAGGCTGTAGTTAGTGACTTGGAGTTGTTAGCGGAAAGTCAGGCGAGTGCTATAGAAATGCTGCAAGAAGCGGCCGCACAAAGCACCGCTGCCGGAGTCGAAGTAATGGTTGCCGGTGCTGCTGAAGCAATGCAGGCGGCAAGCGAAACACTTACGGAATCGAGCAAAACACTATTAAAGAATGATTTGATGAAGGCTCTGTCGCGCGAACAGCAAGCCTATCAATACCTTTTGAAAATGCAGAGTCGAGAATCCGAAGTTTCGCGTTCGCAGCAACGCTCCCAAAGTTCCCAAAGTCAATCCCGCCGAAGCCAAGCTAGGCAGCAACAGCTCGATCAGTTGGAACTTGATAACCAGCAAAATCGATATGAAAACGAACGATTGGCACAGGATCCTGCTGAGCAGCAACAGAGCGAACTGCGGCAAGTTATCAGTCGGCTGCGTGAGTTAGCTTCTCGCCAAGAGGACTTAAACGAACAATTGCGCGAAATTGAGGCTGCTTTGCAATCGGCTCAGACAGAAGAGGAACGGCAGGATCTGCAACGCCAGCTCGAAAGGTTGCGGGAAGAGCAACAGCAGTTGCTACAGGATAGCGACGAAGTTCAGCAACGCATGCAACAGCAGAATGACGAATCGCTCACCGACGCTCAGCAGCAGATGGAGCAAACGAGGCAAAACTTACAGCAGGCAAGTGAATCATTGCAGCAGGGGAACACCAGCCAAGCGCTTGCTGCTGGAACGCGTGCCGAGCAGGAGCTGAAGGAATTGCAGGATGAAGTTCGTCAGCAAGCTGCTAATCAGTTTTCTGAGGCCATGAAGGAAATGCGAGCTGAAGCAACCGAGCTAGAAAGACGCCAAGCAGAGATAGTTGACGAGCTCAGTAAATCGGCGGCTGAACCAAGTCCTGGATTGCGGTCGTCAGAGCCGTCACAGGATACGCAACAGAAACTGGCTGAACAGCAATCCCAACTGGAGGAGTTGATGCAGGATATGCGCCGCACGGTGGAGGAGTCTGAAGAAGCTGAGCCGCTATTGGCACAGAGGCTTTACGATACCTTCCGACGGGCCGAACAAGAGAACATTGCTGAGAATCTCGATCTATCCAGAAGAATGTTGGAGCGAAACCTGACGCCGCAAGCCAGAGAATTGGCTAGGAATACTGCTGAAAATTTGTCAACTTTACGCGAGGGAGTTGATAATGCAGCAGAGGCGGTGTTGGGGAGTGAGATGGATTCGCTTCGCTTGGCTCTGAACCAATTGGAGTCTTTAAGTAATGAGCTTGATAATGAACTTGCAAGAGCTACTGGG
>JAGQOY010000222.1 GCA_020427005.1 Planctomycetales bacterium | reverse complement strand
TATCCAGGGTATTGACCGTGGGCGTGGCCGACGCCGTATCGATCCACCGCAGTTCAGTGCCGCTCGTCGGGTCGTAAGCGGTGAAATAGAGCATCGACCCCACGAGAGTGAAGCCACCGTACTGGCCGGCGTAGGAACTGCCGCTCCCGCTGTTGATATCTAGGGTATTCACGGTGGTTGTAGCGGCTTCCGTATCGATCCACCGCAGTTCGTATCCGTTGCTCGGATCGAGGGCGGTGAAAAAGAGCTTCGACCCCACCGCCGTGAACCCTCCGTACTGGCCGGCAGCGGAGCTGGAGACACCACTGTAGATGTCCAGCGTGTTGACGGTGGGTGTGGCCGCCTCCGTATCGATCCACCGCGGCTCGTATCCGTTGCTCGGATCATAGGCCGTGAAATACAGTTTCGACTCCACGGCCGTGAACCCAGCGTACTGGCCAGCGTTGGAACTGTTGCCGCTGCCGTAGATATCCAGCGTATTGGTTGTGGGGACGGCCGCCGCGGTATCGATCCACCGCAGATCGTACCCATTGCTAGGGTCGGCGGCGGTGAAATAAAGCTTCGACCCCGCAGCCGTGAACCCGCCGTATTGGCCGGCGTTGGAACTGGCGCCGCCGCTGTTGAGATCCAGCGTGTTGACCGTGGGTGTAACCGCCTCGGTATCAATCCAACGCAGCTCGAACCCTGTGCCCGAATCTAAGGCCGTGAAATAGATTTTCGTCTCCACCGTTGCGAACCCACCGTACTGGCCAGCGTACGACGGGAAGGCGCCTGGGTTAATATCCAGGGTGTTTATCGTGGGGGCGGCCGCCGCGGTATCGATCCACCGAAGATCGGTACCGCGGGTCGGATCGGCGGCGGTGAAATAGAGCTTCGACCCCACCGCCGTGAACCCGCCGTACTGGCCGGCGAAAGATCCGCTAGTTCCTCCAAAGACCTCCAGGGTGTTGACGGTGGAGGTGGTCGCGGCCGTATCGATCCATCGCGGCTCGTATCCGCTGGTCGGAGTGAAGGCCGTGAAATAAAGCTTCGACCCGACCGCCGTGAACCCGCCGTACTGGCCAGCGCTGGAACTGCCGCTCCCGCTGTTGATATCCAAGGTGTTGAGCGTGGGGGAGATGGCCGCTGTATCGATCCACCGCGGCTCCGTACCGCTGCCGGAATCAAAGGCCGTGAAAAACAGCTTCGACCCCACCGTAGTGAAGCCGCCCAATTGGCCGGCGTTGGAATTACCGGTGCCGCTGTTGATATCGAGGGTGTTTACGGTAGGGCTGGCCTCCGCCGTATCCAGCCACCGCAGTTCATTCCCGTTTGTCGGATCGGAAGCCGTGAAATAGAGCTTCGACCTCACCGCCGCGAACCCACCGAACTTGCCCGCGTCGGAGCTGCCGGCGCCACTGTTGATATCCAGTGTATTGACGGTGGGCGTGGCCGCCTCCGTATCGATCCACCGCGGCTCGTATCCGTTGCTCGGATCATAGGCCGTGAAATACAGTTTCGTCCCCACCGTTGTAAAGCCGCCGTTCTGGCCGGCGTTGGAATCACCGCTCCCGCTGTTGATATCCAGTGTGTTGACGGTAGGGCTGGCCTCCGCCGTATCCAGCCACCGCAGTTCATTCCCGTTTGTCGGATCGTAGGCGTTGAAATAGAGCTTCGTTCCCACCACCGCAAAGCCGTACTGTCCGGCGAAGGAGTCGCCGAGGCCTGGATTCGTATCCGCCACCATGCGAGCCGTATTCGTCGTGGTGTCGAGAACGTGCAGCTCCCAGCCATGCTGCAGATCGCTGTCCGCAAAGTACAGTTTGTCACCCACCACCGCTGTCTTGTCGTAAAGCGGTGATCCGGTCGGGTTGATGTCGATCAGCGCGAGATCCCCAGCCAACATTCTCCGATCCTCTAAAAGCTCCAGCCGCGGGCGGAACAGGCGGCGTCTTATTTGTTGGCTCCGCGAAACACGATGCGACAAACGGCGAAGGGATGAGTTCATGAGGAACAACTCTTGCATAGGATGGGAGAAGCGCTTTGGCGCTAGGCGGGGTAAGCAATCGGTTAGTCAAGCCTTCAGCGCGATTCACTTTCATCCGATGACGGTTCTCTTTTTAGTCAAACATTCAGCACTGAAAGTTGGCTCGGCCAGGTGTCAATGCGAGAAACAGCGATGAGACGGATCAAGAAATCGGAAAAAAGTTAGAATCCCGTTGCTTTCGGAAGATCCGCTCACCAAGCAATGCAGAAGGCGGTCATCCATGCCGTCTATCGAATAAGTCCAGACAAGAGGCGAGTGAAAACTCGTTACCGGGCTATTCCGCTCTACCGTCGAAAACCAGCACCTCATTGGGAAGACCGGTGCCGCGGTGGGTCCCTACCATCAAACGGCCATCGGGGGTGAATTGCAGCCAGCGTACGTCGCAATCCAACTCCGCCAACGTCAGCAGTTCACGGCCAGTACGAACGTGCCAGAGCCGGATGCTGCGGTCATCACCCAACGTGGCCAACGTCCTTCCATCGGGTGAAAAGGCGACCAGGTAGATACGTCGGTGGCCTGACAGCACTTGCAACTCCTGCATACTGCCAGCATCCCAGAGCGAACAATGCTGCTCCCCGCCCAAGGCCAGACGCGTCCCATCGGGACTCACGGCGAGACACCACTTGGGAGCATCCAGTGAATGGAAGGTCTGCTGCCCGTGAGCCAAGTCCCAGTCCAGCAACCGGTCTGCGCAAACGGCAAACAGACGGTTCCCGTCAGGGGAAAACGTGGCCTCGACACTCACTCCCTCGTCGAGAACCGTGATTCTCTTTGCAAGTTTACCTGACGAGTGGTCCCACAATACCAATTCTCCTCGGGTTGTTCCCGCTGCGATCAACTGGCCCTTTGTTTGAAAGGTCAGCGACGCAAGTTCCTTACCGACGCTCTCCAAATGCATTACCGTTCCCGTTTGCGTATTCATCACTATTACTCCGCCGAGCTCTGTCGCTGCAGCCAAGTGCGAACCGTCAGGAGACGACACGGCTCGACGAAACACCGACTTACGGCTGGATTGAAGTACGCGAAAAGTATCAGGTGACATACAACGTTCCCCGAGATCCGGACCGTTTGTCGTGATCGCTCTGAAGGGAGCATCCAGGATACACAGACATTCGTCTGAGAATCTCAGGCGTTGGTTGCCGACAACTTCCAGCAATGGGCGCGTAACCACGGAAAGTTCTTCCTCGGATGCAGTAATCAGGTTACGACTACCTTGGGGGAGAACCACGGCGCGGAGCGTTCCATTGTGGATACCGGCTTCTCTAAACTGGGCTGGTTGACCAGTATCTCGGTTGATCCTAATCAACTCGACTCGTCCATGATCTTTGCCAGCTAGTAGTAGATCGTCTTCGTCCGCAAAGACCAATGAAAATATCTGTCCGGAAGCATCGTACCGTGTGATGAACTTGGCCAGCGATACGTCGTACAGATTTAGCACGCCGTGGTAACCTCCACATGCGAGCCAGCGGCTATTGGAATTGAAGGCTAGCCGTAACATCAAATCGTCTTGACCGGGCATGGCGGATCGCAATAGGCCGCGGTTCGCATCCCACAGACGCACTTCGGGATCCCTTCCGCAAGATGCAATCCACTTGCCATCAGGTGACCAGGCTACGTCCCTCACCGCATCGGTGTGGCCTTCGAGCCGAAAAAAAGCTTTCTGAGTATTCACATCCCAAATCAACACTTTATGGTCTCGAGAACCCGAGACCAATTGGCGATCATCGGGTGACCAGTCAATTGCCGTAATCGTCCCATCGTGCCCTCGCAAACAAGCAATTTCCTCCCATGATCCGACGCGATACAGCCGGATCGTTTGATCCTGTCCGGCCGTTGCGAGCGTGCTAGCATCGTGCGAGAACCGCAAACTGGTCACTTCCTGCTCGCTATTCCTCCAACTCGCTGATTCGACGTCGGATGACAGGTCGGTAATGCGGACCATCCCCGACTTATCCGATGTGGCCAGCCATCTCTCGTGCGGGCAGGCTGCGGCCGCCAGAATGCTCGATTCGTGACGGGCCACCACACGGCCTCGATCACGGAGAACATTGTGCAAGTAATGCCAAGCGAATCCTCGGGTGTCTTCTTGTGGTTTCTTCGATTCGTGCCGCTGCAGAGTCTCGTGCGCCTTGGATTCGTCACCAGACAACCATAATTGCCAAGCCAGTCGCACGTCGCCAGAATATAGTTGCTCACGTAATTCCCGCTCGCGCCGCACACCATCATTTCGCAATTTATCGGAAACAGCCAACGAACTACGGAGTCGCGCATTGTGCCAGAACGCTTGACCGGCTAGAACGATTGCAGACACCAGCGTCACGGCTATCACCACCGTCGACGCAGGGTGCCGACGAAGCCACTTGAGCGTTCGCCCTAAGGCTGTAATTCGATGGGCCTCGACAGGCTCGTTGTTCAAGAAACGCTGGACGTCCTCTGCGAGGGCATTTGCTGTCTCGTAACGGCGAGTGCGGTCTTTTTCCATCGCCTTCATGACGATCCAGTCCAATTCACCTCGCAGTGCACGACCCAAGTTGGTGGCAGTTCGGCATTCTCCCATTGTTGTCGTTGTTGCAGCCCGCAACGTGCTCACACGAACACTGGGCCGGGGTGGGTCGACCTCACGGATTATCCGCCGCATCTCATCGACTCCAGCGCGTTTGAGCGTTTCACTCTCGAACGGAGTCGTTTCGGTCAGAAGTTCATACAAGATGACGCCTAACGAATAGATGTCGCTACGAGTGTCAATGTCTAGACTGCTCTGGCCGGCTTGCTCAGGGCTCATATAGAGAGGTGTGCCGATTAATTGCAGCAACCCCGTGTAGATTGTCTGGTCGCTCGCTTGCCGGTCCAGCGCCTTGGCCACACCAAAATCGATCACCTTGACCACAGGCACCGTGTCATGCATCGCGACGAGAACATTGTTGGGCTTTAAGTCACGATGGATAATGCCCTTTTGGTGCGCGTGCTGTACAGCTCGGCAGAGCTGCAGGAATAGCTCCAGGCGGCCACGAATGTCCAGCCCAGCCTGGCCACAGTGCTCCGTTAGTGGCTGGCCTTTGATGAGTTCCATTGCAAAGAACGGGTAGCCCCCGTCAGTTATGCCAGCGTCAAGTACTCGGGAGATGTGAGGATGGTCCATCATTGCCAGAGTCTGCCGCTCGGCTTCGAAACGGGCAAGCACTTGCTTGGAGTCCATTCCCGGTTTAATCACTTTTAATGCCACTTTGCGTCGAATCGGTTCTCGCTGCTCGGCAACGTAGACGCAGCCCATACCGCCCTCGCCTAGAATCTCCATCAATTTGTAAGGACCAATATTCTCTCCAATCATTTGCTGGTCCACCAACGACGATGCAATACTTATCTGCACTGGGTGTTCGATCAAACTTCCGGCCGCGAAATAGTCGTTGACCATCGATCGAAGACTGCCCAACTGTTTGGCATTGCCCAAACATACATTTTGAATGTACTCCTCACGTAGGACTGTGTTCTCAATCTCCACGGCTGCCGCCAACAGAGCTTCCAAATCCAATTCGCGAGACGCCATTCCGGAACTCCGAAAAACAGGATTTCTACCATGGACGCCTATCAATGCGAAAACTAGATCGAATTCAGATCACGAGTTCGGGAGGATGGTAAGAAATTGTTATGTTTTATTTGTAGGCTCCGTAAGAAAGCGGTAAATCCACACCCGGGCTCCAGCCCAATCTCGTTTGGCCGTAGGTTCTGCGATCCCCAGGGACCGGGCTGCTTCCACGATTGTAAGACCCGCAAAAAACCTCAGTTTTACGATTTGAGCTTTACGAGGCGAGACGGCCTCAAGAGCTGATAAGGCTTCGTTAACGATAAGGATACGCAGAGCTTCGGAATTGTCGAAATCGACGGCCAGCGCTTCATCATAAAGGCGGAGAGGCTTTCGCCCACCTCCACCTTTTTGGCTTCTTTTTTGTCTGGCACGCTCCACGAGAATTCTCCGCATCGCTTCAGCAGCTGCGGCAAAAAAGTGCCCCCTGCTATCCCAGTGTTGCACATTGTCGGTATCAATTAGGCGAATATAGGCATCATGAACCAGAGAAGTTGCCTGAAGTGTTTGCCCGGGTTTTTCATTGCACAGCCTCAAAGCCGCCAATTTCCGTAATTCGTCGTATACCAATGGCAGCAACTGGTCAGCTGCTGACGGATCTCCCTTTTCAATTTGGGAAAGTATACTCGTTACGTCGTTCATGAATGAGGTCTTTGATTTATGTTTGATATTCACCAATTATAGCTGCCAGTATTCTCCGATGTGCAAGATCGAGTTTTGGATCAGGCTTCGCTCATTGATTGGCTTTTTTCTGAACTAACGGAAACGATCGACAGTTTCTGCTTGTACCATAGAGATTCCGAACATGGAATGCAGTAGGATAGGGTGGTTGCTACAGTCTGGTAGCGTCGCTTCGCCATATGGATGAATTGTATCGTTGCAATACAACTCGATGCATCGGTGTGAGTAGGTTGAAAGCTAACTGCCAAGATCTCTTGATGTGTTAATGCAGTTCGAGTTTTGTAGATAGCTGGAGCAGAGAGACTTTTTTTAGGAGTCCAAAATGGGTACCGTTCACTTGCCGCGACGCCAGTTACTTAGGAACCTTGCGTTTGGTGCGGGCGCTTTGTTCAGCCTGGAGAACTTTGCTGCCCGACGCTCGGAGGCAGCACCCATCGATCCAAATGATAATATCCAAATTACGAAGATTGAGACTTTTGTACTCAAGAACTCTTGGGTGTTCGTCAAGATTTCGACCGATGCAGGAATTACGGGCTGGGGAGAAATGCTCAAGGATGACGCCAAGGCTTGCGCGGCGGGTGCGTTGGAGGTTGGTGACTACCTAATTGGACAAGATCCACGACCAGTTGTTCAACACTGGCAAGCTATTCATCGCGGTAGTTTTTATCGTGGCGGGCCAATCAAGACGGCTATATCTTCAGGCATTGATCAAGCTTTGTGGGATATTGCAGGCAAATGTTACGGTGTACCCGTGTACAAATTGCTGGGAGGGCCTACTCGCGATCGTGCATTTGTGTATGGAACGCCCGATGAAAAAACGGGGGTCAAGGCTATGAAGGTCAGTCAATGGACTACCCGCAAAGCTTTCAAGTACACCGAGGGACAGAAATTCGTTGACGAAGCTGTCGAACGTTTTGCTGCTTTGAAAGACAGATATCCTGGAGTCGACATTGCCCTCGATTTTCATGGTGCGGTCCAGCCGACAACAGCCAGCCTTTTGATCAAGGCTTTGGAACCCCTGAAGCCCTGGTTTTACGAAGAGGTTGTGCAGGCGCTGAACGTGGATGTGATGGCAGAACTTGCGCGAAAAACTCACATACCACTTGCAACTGGAGAGAGGATATTCACGAAATGGGGTTTTCGTGAAATCCTGGAAAAGAAAGCTGCCATGATCCTGCAGCCTGACGTCAACTACGCGGGTGGTATAACCGAATTGCGACTGATTGCTGGAATGGCGGAAGCCTATTACGCACCGTTGGCACCTCACAATCCGAATGGACCATGCTCGCTTGCTGCTAGTTTGCAGATAGCTGCATGTATACCCAACTTTATGGTTCAGGAACGTGGCGATCGAGAACATGAACTTTTGGCGACACCGCTGCCGCCAGTCAAAGATGGCTATCGCCCCATTCCCACCAGTCCAGGACTGGGAATTACGATCGATGAAAATAAACTGGCAGATGAGATTGGTGAGCCAGTCGAATACAAGACCGCATACGATCCCGATGACGGTTCCGTAGTAGATTGGTAGGCACGAGGACCGTGGAATGCCAAAAAGAAAAGGCGAGCAGCGGCTCGCCTGTCTAACACGTTTTTTCGGCTGTACTTGGATGGCGGTTAGGCCAACATTAGGATTGCAGAATCCCCTTCAACGACATTCTCTACCACTAGGCTGCAGACTTGCTGGCCAACAACAAATGAGACATTCGGCTCTTTAAACGCGAGGCCTTGTTAACGTGAATCACACGTTTTGCTGCTGCCTTGTCCAATAGCCGACCAGTAACTCTAGCCAAAGTTTGAGCTTCGTCGAATTTGCCAGCTGCCACTGCCTCACGGAATTGACGAAGTGCATGACGAAAACGCGTTCTGTCGGCCCGGTTTCGATCGCGACGAAGAACACTTTGGCGTAAGCGTTTCTTGGCGCTCTTGGTATTTGGCATTTGTGAGTTCTCTATATCTTGTGAATACTATTTCATCTGGCGAATTCAATATAATGCCGCATTTGTCGGATTCTGTCTAGCCGCAATATTGAGTCGACAATCACCGAAAGGTCTATTTTTGAGTTGTGCCTCCGAGAGGTATCAAAAGCAGAGCCATGGGCAAGGATTTTTGCCATGAGAAATAAGGATTGAGCCAAGTGAATTCGAGCGATGGGTCGAGTTTTCTTCCGTTGGATATCTCTAAAGGGGAAATGGTGTCCGTTGAGGCTTCAGGTAAGGTATATCTAGTTGGTGCTGGACCTGGTGACCCAGGCCTTCTAACTATCCGTGGAGCCGAGTGTCTGGGACGAGCCGACTACGTGCTTTACGATGGCTTGGCAAATCCGCAGCTCCTTCAATGGGCTCCTCAGGCGAATCATATATGTGTAGGGAAACACGGACAGGGACGAACGCGAATCTGGTCTCAGCATGAAATTGACCAGGCAATCGTGAGTTATGCGAAACAAGGTTTTGATGTCGTACGATTGAAGGGAGGTGATCCCGCAATTTTCGCGCGAACTGCTGAAGAACTACAAGTGCTGCAAGAAAATGGCATAAAATTCGAAGTTGTGCCGGGAATAACGGCGGCGCTCGCTGTAGCCAGCTATGTTGGCATTCCAATCACGAACCGTGACTGTGCTTCCGCAGTAGCTTTGGTTACCGGACAGCAGCAAGGTGAGGTCAATTTACTTGACTGGCAAGCGCTAGCGAATTTTCCAGGGACACTTGTTCTCTATATGGCGGTAACTACTGCGGGCGAATGGACCAGCCAGTTGATCAATTTTGGAAAGTCACCGGATACGGCTGTTACGATCATTCGCGGTTGTACCCTGCCTGACCAATCCGTTTGGTGTTGCACGTTGGGTGAGGTCAGCAGTCTCCTTGGTCCAAATTCCAGCATTCGTCCCCCAGCGATCGTCATCGTTGGGCAAGTTGCAGAGCTAGCGGGACGATTTGACTGGTTCACTTCACGTCAATTGCACGGGTGTGGAGTTTGGGTGACCCGCCCCATGCACCAGGCGAAGGACTTGTGTGCTGCTCTACGGGAATTTGGTGCCAATGTTTTCGTGCAACCTTTGATCGAAATCGTTCCACCGCTAGATTTGCAACCAATGAACGACGCGCTCTCAAAGCTGAGAACTGGCGCATTTTCTGGAGTAACCTTTGCCAGTGCCAACGCTGTCGATGGCTTGATAGGACAATTGCAGGAGCAGGGGGGGGATGCGCGGGCCTTTGCGGGCTGCTGGCTAGGGGCTGTGGGTGCCGGCACAGCGCGACGTTTGGCCGAGTATGGCCTTCGAGCGGACGTGATACCTGACAAAGAAAACTCGAACGCTTTTGGTCTTTCTCGGATGGTGGCTGATCGAGTTGCGGGCCAAGCATGCTTGGTTACAACGACAAATGGCGGTCGAGATACGTTGGCACGAGAACTGACAAACTCCGGCGCCATAGTCACCGTCGTTGAAGCATACCATACGGCAGCAGTGACAGGTTTGACACCTGACATCTTGATGGCGATCGAGCAAGAACGTTTGCATATGATTACGATTACTAGCTGCAAGATAGCCAGGATCGCACATCAACTGCTCGGAAAGTTCAGCGACCGAGTTCACCCAATAAGCCTGAGCTCTCAAATTACAAAGTGTCTCGAAGAGCTCTCATGGCCAGCCATCGAAGAAGCCGAACATCCAAACGATCAGTCAATGGTTGAGGCCACAGTAATGGCATGGCAAAAGTTGAAAATCGCAAGATAAGGTCGACTAATCTGGGAACGCCATTACCATCCAGGTGGGTATAACCAACAGTGCGTCTGCCAAAACTCGAAAACCTTCCGATTGCATATTGTGTCGATTTAGGTACAAGCCAAACTGAAACACAGCGCAACCTGCAATGAGCCAAGACACATGTGGTTCTATGAATGGTATGGCCAGCACGAGAGTAAAGAGCGTAGAGATTATCGTAAATAGAAAACGCTGTCGGAAGGTCGAATGGAGCTGTTCATTGGAAGTAATTGACAAGCAATTCAACGTACATAAGCACGCAAGACCAATCCAAGTTGGAATGTACGAAAGAGGATCAGACGATTTTGCTGCAGCGATGGGTATATGCACTCCAGATGCAAACAGGGCACCAACGGCCATTTCCTTGGCGCCATAGAACACACCGATGGGCTTGAAATCTCCAGCATACGGGCTTCGGGTCGCCCAGACGCTCCAGTGCACTCCGACAAAATATACAAGGACACAGACCGACAAACACGACCCGATTACAAGTTCAGCAACAGTCAGAAAAAACATACTGCAAACACAACTCAGGAACACCATCGCCCAGACTGTCCGCAGATGGGAACGATATTGCCAATGCAGCAAATGTCGCCAAGTAAGTTGCTGAGGTTGAAATTTCTCTTTGCCGCACTGAAGCTTGACATCCAGCCAGCGATCGGCCGCGTAGATCAGCCACACGACACCGGCTAACGTAAACAAATTGGCAAATGAGATTTTGATCTCGTAATACTTTGAAAGCAGACATGACCAGCTAACTGCCACCATCGGAGCGTCAAGCGAAAAGGCAGTTGGAAGCGCCCACCACGGGATTTTTCTCCAAGATAAGCCCATGCTAGAAGACGCTGCTGGATCGCGCAAGTACCGTATGACTTGAGGTTTGTTTGACACTGAATTTGCTATATTAATACCGAAATTGACTCGTTAAGGGTTGGCATCCACCTCAGCCTGGCCTGATATTAACCGGCCCATTACAACACTTCCCGTTGAAGGCCGGAATAGCCGAACGAAGGCCGGAATAGCCGAACGCAACTCACACTCCCACTGAATGTTACGTCGTTTTGGACG